>NZ_JBFUAG010000010.1:0-210098 GCF_056406375.1 Rhodobacter sp. P1_C2 | reverse complement strand
CCCTGCGCGGAAGGCGCCACATCTGGGGCGGGCGACCCGCCATCAGACGCAGCCTCTACCTGGCCGGCTTCATCGCCTCGCGCCACGATCCGAACATCAAGGCCTTCAGAGCAAGACTCGCCGCTGCCGGAAAACCGACAAAGGTCGCAATCATCGCCTGCGCAAGAAAACTCCTGACAATTCTCAACGCAATGGTCAAAACAGGCAAAGACTACGCCCAAACCAAAGCCTGAAAGACAGTTGCTACCATCAGACCGGGCGCTTGGCCCCGAGGTCGATCATCCGGGGCGGGGTTACAAGGTGTAAAGTTGCGATCCTTCGGATTCGAGGATCAGGCGACCGTCTCGCCGCCGTCCACCACCAATGTCTGGCCGGTCATGTAGGAGGAGCGGTCCGAGACGAGGAAGAGGATCGGCTCTGCCATCTCCTCCAGCCTGGCCCAGCGGCCCATCGGCACGCGCTTGGCGATATAGGCCTCGAGGTTGGCGCGTCCTCCCATCTGGGCCATGAAGGGCAGGTTGAACGGCGTGTCGACCCAGCCGGGGCAGAGCGCGTTGACCCTGATGCCGTGGCAGCCATAGTCGCCCGCCATCTGGCGTGTCATCGCGATGACGGCATGTTTGGTCGTCGCATAGGCGATCATCTCGCGGTCATATTGCACGCCCGAGGAGGAGGAGGTGTTCAGGATCACCCCGCCGCCCTGCGCCTTCATCGCCGGCACCACCGCCCGCGCCGCCATGAAGGGCGCGCGGACATTGACCGCCCAGGAGGCGTCGAAGCCCTGGGTCGCCACCTGTTCCAGATCGCCTTCGACCTGGATGCCGGCGTGGTTGTGCAGGATGTCGATGCGGCCATGCCGCGTCAGGACCTCGGCAATGGCCGCGCCCAGCGCCACGTCGTCGGCCACGTCCACCGCCATCGCCTCGGCCCCCATGCGGTCCGCCGCGGCCTTGGCCCTGCCGCCATCGCGGTCGAAGAGGATGACCCTTGCCCCCTCGCGCGCCATGGCGGCCGCCCCCGCCTCGCCGATGCCGGAGCCTGCGCCGGTGACGATGGCGACCTTATCCTTCAACAGCATGAGGCTTCCTTTCCCGCATCAGCACCCGCGCCACCGCGATCAGGATCAGCGAGGCTATGAGGACCATGGTGGCGACGGCGTTGATCTCCGGCGTCACGCCGCGCCGGATCGAGGCGAAGACATACATCGGCAGCGTGGTCTTCGACCCGGCGACGAAGAAGGCGATGATGAAATCGTCGAAGGAGAAGGTGAAGGACATCAGGAACCCGGCCAGGATCGAGGGGCGCAGCTGCGGCAGCACGATCTGGAAGAAGGTCGCCAGAGGCGGGGCGTAGAGGTCATAGGAGGCCTCGACGATATCGCGGCTGAGCGAGGCGATGCGCGCCTTCACGATCATCGCGACCAGCGCCATGGAGAACAGGCCATGTGCGGCGATCAGCGACAGATAGCCCATCTGGAACTGCGGGGCGGTGGGCGAAATTCCCGCCAGCAGCGGGTTGATCACGCCGAAGACCGCGGCCAGGGCGACCAGGGTCGCAATGCCGATCACCACGCCGGGCACCACGATGGCCGCCGCCATCAGCCCATCGACCGCGGCGCGCATCTTCGGCCCCAGACGCTCCATCCCCATCGCGGCCATCGTGCCGAAGACGGCGGCGAGGGCGGCCGAGGTGAAGGCCACGATCAGCGAGGTTTGCAGGGCATTGGTCAGAAAGACATTGGACAGCGCCTTGCCGTACCATTGCAGGGAAAAGCCGGTGATCTCTGACGCATTGCGCCCGGCGTTGAAGGAAAACACCACGACCAAAGCGATGGGCGCGTAGAGGAACAGGTAAACGGCGGTGAGGAAGGCGCGCATCAGACCAGATCCATCTGCCGGGTTCCCGCGACCTTCCAGGCGATCCGCATGGTGATCAGAAGAACGCAGACCACGCCCGCGACCAGCGCCACCGCGATGGCCGATCCGAAGGGCCAGTTGCGCGACTGCAGGAAGAGGTCGACCAGCGCATTGCCGATGAAGTAGACCTTGCCGCCGCCCAGCATCTGCGGGATCAGATATTCCCCCAGAAGCAGGATCGAGACCAGCGCCACGCCGGTCATCACCCCGGGCATCGACAGGGGCAGGGTGACGCTGAGGAAGGTGGAAAGTGGCCTTGCGCCAAGGTCGGCCGAAGCCTCCAGCAGCCGGCGGTCCAGCTTTTCGAGGCTGACATAGATCGGCATCACCATCAGCGGCAGATAGCCATAGACGATGCCCAGCAGCACCGCGCCGGGCGTGTTGATCAGGCGGATGTTCTCGATCCCGATCATCTCCAGCACATGGGGGATCCCGCGCGCGCCCAGTAGGTACATCCAAGCATAGGTCCGCACCAGCATCGAGGTCCAGAAGGGCACGATCATCAGGGAGACGAGCAAGAGGCGGTGCTTGTCAGACACCCGCAGCGCCAGGAACCAGGCGGCGGGATAGGCGATGGCCAGGCAGGCGGCGGCACCGATCGGGGCCAGAAGGGCGGTGTTGACGAAGGCCGCGCCGCGCGCCGGGATGTTGAGGTAATTGGCCAGTGTCAGCGCCGGCTGATAGCCGCCTGCTGCTGCCCGCTCGCCCAGGGAAAACACCAGGATGGCGAGGAAGGGCAGCACCAGGAAGAAGAACAGCCAGAGCCCGGCGGGCGCCAGAAGCGCCGCCGTGACCCAGTTTTTGCGTGCCTGCGCGGACAGGGACATGTCAGGCCGACTTGAACCGGGCCATCAGCTCGGCCCGACCGGGGTCGGTCAGCGTGGCGGCGGCACCGAACTCCAGGGGCGTCAGTGCGGCCTCGTCGGGGTAGACGATCTTGTTCGAGGTGATCTCGGGCGGCAGCAGGGCCAGAACCCGGCTGTCGGTCGTGGGGGCGCCATTGGCGATATGCTCTTTCACCGCATTGGCCGGGTCCATCAGGTAGTTGAGCAGGGCATAGCCCGCCGCCTTGTTGGGGGCCGAGGTCGGGATGGCGTAGAAGTCGGTCCAGACCTCGCCGCCGTCCTTGCCCAGCACATAGGCGATCTCCGGCATGTCGCGGTTCAATTGCGCGCCGTCATTGGTCCAGCACATCGTCATCCAGGCATCGGTCGACCGCATCGAGGGCTGGTAATCCGAGTTGATCGCAAAGAGATGCGGCTTCAGCTCCAGAAGCAGCTTTTCGGCCTGGGCCAGATCCTCGGCCTTGGTCGAGTTGAAGTCGAGGCCGAGCGAGACCAGCGCCGAGCCGATCGTGGTCAGCTGATAGTCATGCACCATGGTGCGGCCATCCGCCTCGGCCATCGCGGTGGCGAAGAAATCCTTCCACGAGGTCAGCGGCGTCTTGATCTTCGCGGTGTTCACCGAAAATCCGGTGGTGCCCCAGTTCTTCGGCAGGGCATAGGTCGTGCCATCGACCATCCCCTCATGGGTGAAGCGCTGGTTCTCGGTCCCGGGCGAGAAGTTAGGCAGCTTGGCCATGTCGAGCGGGTCGATCAGCTTCAGCCCGGCATAGGTGGAAATCGTGTAATTGGTCGGCACGAACAGCGACCAGCCCGCGCCGCCCGCCTGCAGCTTGGCCAGCATCTCTTCGTTGGAGCCGAAGACATTGACCTCGACCGAGACGCCGGTGGCGGCCTTGAAATTCTCGAAAGTGGCGGGGTCGTGATAGTTGGGCCAGGTCGCAATCGCCATCTGGCTGCCCAGATCCTCGGCATGGGCCGCGGAAATCCCGGCGCCGGGGAAGCGCGACAGCACGGCGGTGGCAAGGCCGAGGCCCGTCACCCCCATGAAATGCCGGCGCGAAATGGAACCGCGCTTCCAGCGCATGAATTCCGCCATGAACCGATCCGGTGTGATCGGCGTGTCCTTGAAGTCCTTGGTCATCGGAAGCCCTCTCTTTCTCGGTTGTCACTCAGGAAATACCAGCACGGCGGCCGGGTCATGGGTCAGGCGCACGGCGGCACCGGGGTCGATCAGGTCGGCCTCGGTGGTGGCGCGGCGGTCGGTGGTCACGAGGATGTCGCCCAGACCGGGGACGGAAACCGAATATTCGGCGAAGGAGCCGAGGAAGATGCGGTGGGTGACGGTGCCGGGCAGACCCTCGCCGCTGCGGCTGATCCGGATCGCCTCGGGGCGCAGGGCTGCGATGGCGCGGCCCGTGAGGGCGGAGGTTCCGGGCAGGGCGCGGCCATCGGCCAGCCGCAGGGCGCCACTCTCCACCGTCACGGGAATCCGGTTGGTCTTGCCGACGAAATCGGCCACGAACAGATCGGCGGGCTTGTCATAGACCTCTTGCGGCGGGCCGATCTGGCGGATGCGCCCGGCACTCATCACGCAGACGAGGTCGGCCATCGACAGCGCCTCTTCCTGATCATGGGTGACGAGGACGAAAGTGATGCCCAGCTCGCGCTGCAGGGTCAGAAGTTCCAGCTGCATGTCGCCGCGCAGCTTCTTGTCCAGCGCGGCCAGCGGCTCGTCGAGCAAAAGGATTTTCGGGCGGTTCACGATGGCGCGGGCCAGTGCCACGCGCTGCTGCTGGCCGCCCGACATCTCATGCGTGCGGCGCTTGGCGAAAGAGCCCAAGCGGACCATCTCCAGCGCCTCGCCGACGCGGCGGTCGATCTCGGCCTTGCCCAGCCGCGGGCGGGCCTGGCGCAGGCCGTAGCCGACGTTATCGGCCACGTTCATATGCGGGAACAGGGCGTAGTGCTGGAAGACCATGTTGACCGGGCGCTGATAGGCCGGGATGCCGTTGACCACCTGACCCGCGATGCGCACCTCGCCCTCCGACGGCTGTTCGAACCCGCCGATCATCCGCAGGCAGGTCGTCTTGCCGCAGCCCGAGGGGCCGAGCATCGCCAGAAACGCGCCCTTGGGCACGGCAAGCTCGATGCCGGACACCGCCTCGACCGTGCCATAGCGCTTGGTCAGCCGCCGGAATTCCAGATCGGAAATCGCCTCTGGTGCCACGTCTCATCCCCTGTCACGCCCCAGTTCCGGGGTCTTGATCCGAACGATAGGGCAAGCCGAAAAGCGGCATATACCCCAAAAGTGGTATTTGGGGCGGAAAAGCCCCGTGCAAGGTATATATCACGCCCGAGCCCGCTTCGGGGTTTCAGCTTTGCCGGAGATATAGGCATGCCGCCCGCGCTTCCCGACCTGTTCGCCGCCCTGCGCGAGACGCTGGGCCGCACCGCGCTGACCGACGAGGCCTTCGGGCGGCTCTTCCTGCGGCTGGTTCGCGCCCTGGCCCCGGTGGATGAGGTGGTGGTCTTCGCCTATCACGAGGGCGAGCGGCCGCTGGATCTGTTCACCACCTTCACGGCGCAGGATTACCACGTCTTCGTCACGCTTTATCAGGCCGGGCCCTACCTGCTGGACCCTTTCTGCCGCAATGCCCGCGATCGGCGCTCGGGCCTCTTGCGGATGCGCGATCTCGCCCCCGACCGGTTCTATTCCAGCGAATACCACCGCACCTATTACGTCCAGACCGGCCTGGCCGAGGAGATCGGCTATTTCGTCCCGCTGGAGGGGGCCACCGTGGTCCTGTCCCTGATGCGGCGCGAGGGCAGCGGGGCCTTCAGCGCCGCCGAACTCGTCCCCCTGCGCCAGGCCGAGGCTTTGGTGGGCGATCTGGTCCGGCTTTACTGGGGCACGGTCGCCGCCCGCTTCGGGGCAGAGCCGCGCGCCGTGCCGCTGGTCCAGTCCTGGAAGCCGCTGAACCTGACCGACCGCGAAGCCGCCATCGTCGAACTGGTGCTGCAGGGCCATTCCTCGGAATCCATCGCGCTGCGGCTGGGCATCGCCACCGGCACGGTCAAGGTCCACCGCCGCAACGTCTATCGCAAGCTGGGGATTTCCTCGCAGACGCAGCTTCTGTCACTTTACCTCGCCGAACGCGCCCCAGGCGGCCAGACGCCCGCCGCCTGAGCGAGGAAGGCCGTTACCACTCGGCGAAAGACCCGTCCTTGTGGCGCCAGACCGGGTTGCGCCAGCGGTGACCTTCTGCGGCGCGTGCGCGGACATAATCCTCGTCCACATCGACGCCGAGCCCCGGGCCTTCGGGAATGGCCACCATGCCATCCTCGTACCGGAACACGTCCTTGTTCAGCGCATAATCCAGCAGGTCGTTGGTGGCGTTGTAATGGATGCCAAGGCTCTGTTCCTGGATGAAGGCGTTGTAGGTCACGGCGTCCAGTTGCAGGCAGGCGGCAAGGGCAATCGGCCCGAGGGGGCAATGCGGCGCGACGGCGACATCCCAGGCCTCGGCCATGGTCGCGATCTTGCGGCATTCGGTGATGCCGCCGGCATGGGACAGGTCGGGCTGGATGATGTCCACGACCGCCTCGTTCAGCACGGCTTTGAAATCCCAGCGCGAGTAAAGCCGCTCGCCCAGGGCGATCGGCGCGCTCGACAGGGCGGCGATCTCGCGCAGCGCCTCGCGGTTTTCGCTGAGGACGGGTTCCTCGATGAACATCAGCTTGTAGGGTTCCAGCTCTTTCACCATGGCGCGGGCCATCGGGCGGTGGACGCGGCCGTGGAAATCGACCGCGATGCCGACATGGGGGCCGACGGCCTGGCGGACCAGCGCCACCCGTTCGACGGCGGCGTCGATGGCAGCATGGCTGTCGACGATCTGCAGCTCTGCGGTGCCGTTCATCTTCAGCGCGGTGAAGCCCTGCGCCACCAGATCTTGCGCGCCCTTGACCACATCGGCAGGACGGTCGCCGCCGATCCAGGAATAGACCTTGATCCGGTCACGGCAGCGGCCGCCCAGCAATTCATGCACCGGCACGCCAAGCGCCCTGCCCTTGATGTCCCACAGCGCCTGATCGATCCCGGCCAGCGCGCTCATGTGGATCGCGCCGCCCCGGTAAAAGCCGCCGCGATAAAGCACTTGCCAGTGATCCTCGATCCGGCGCGGGTCCTGGCCGATCAGGTAATCGGCCAGCTCATGCACCGCCGCCTCGACCGTCAGGGCGCGCCCCTCCACCACCGGCTCGCCCCAGCCCGAGACGCCGGCATCGGTCTCGATCTTCAAAAACAGCCAGCGCGGCGGGACGATGAAGGTTTTCAGGGCGGTGATCTTCATGGGCAATGCTCCGGACGGCAGGACGGAATCCTCAGTCGCTGCCGAGTTTCTTGGTCAGCGCGAGGTCGCGCGCCGCAAGGTTGACGATATTGTCTGCCGCCTGCCGGGCGGCGGCCGGGTCGCGCAGGCGCAGGGCCTCGACCAGGTCAAGGTGCACGCGGATCGCCTCGGCCCGCTCGTCCGGCGACAGGGTGGCCGTGGCGGTGATGGTGAAGGTCAGCGCCGCATCGATCATCTTGCCGATCTGGCGATAGACCGGGTTATGGCTCGAGGCATAGAGGATGCGGTGGAAGGTGATGTCGCAGCGGGTGAAAAGCGCGATATCGGCGCCGGCGTCGCGCATCCCCTCCCAGGCCGCCGCGATGGCGGCGATCTCGGCCAGGGTGGCGCGGGTCGCGGCCAGTTCGCAGACGAGGGGTTCTATCCCCATCCGCGTTTCCAGGATCGCATCGAAGAGCCTTTGGTCCAGCGCGCCCGGCGGGTGCCATTCGATGATCTGCGGATCGAGGATGTTCCACAGGTCGGGATCGGCGACCGAGGTGCCGACGCGCGAACGGGTGACGATCAGGCCCTTGGCGTCCAGCATCTTCAAGGCCTCGCGGATCACCGTGCGGCTGACGCCATATTCGACGCAGAGGTCCGGCTCGCGCGGCAGCATCGTGCCGGGCGCATAGCGGCCGGACAGGATATCGCCGGCCAGCGCGCGCACCACATCGGGCATCACCCGCGGGCGCCGCAGCTTGGATTCTGCCGCTGCTGTCATCTCATCCTCCCCCTCTGCACGCCCGAAGGTCCGGGGCGCTGCGTCACATCCTGCCGCATTCTGTCCCGCAAACCGCATCCGAACGCCACCTCCCGCGACACCGCCCGATGGCACCCAGTTTGCACAACGCTTTCATCATATCAAGTGTGTTGACTGGTATGATGAATTGTTTTACCAAAATCGGCACGGCGGGTATGGAGGCCCGCCCCACCCGGAGGAGATACCCATGCGATTCTTGAAAAAGGCGCTCTGTGCGAGCGCTCTTGCGGCTGCATCCGTCCTGACCTTGGGCGCGGCCTATGCGGAAGACATTAAGATCGGCTTCATCGTGAAGCAGCCGGAAGAGCCGTGGTTCCAGGACGAATGGAAGTTCGCCCAGCAGGCCGCCGACGAGAAGGGCTTCACCCTGGTCAAGATCGGCGCCGAGGATGGCGAAAAGCTGATCGCGGCGATCGACAACCTGGGCGCCCAGGGCGCGCAGGGCTTCATCGTCTGCACGCCGGATGTGAAGCTCGGGCCGGGGATCGTGGCCAAGGCGGCGGCCAACGGGTTGAAGATGATGACGGTGGATGACCGGCTGGTCGATGCCAGCGGCGCCGCCATCGAATCGGTGCCGCATATGGGGATCTCTGCCACCAAGATCGGCGAGGCCGTGGGCCAGGCCATCCTGGACGAGGCCAAGGCGCGCGGCTGGAACCTGGCCGAAGTGGGCGCGATCCGGGTGTCTTACGACCAGCTGCCCACCGCGGTGGACCGGGTGGAAGGCGCGATTTCCGCGCTGAAGGCCGGCGGTTTCCCGGCGGCCAATATCTATGACGCGCCGCAGGCCAAGACCGACACCGAAGCCGCGCTGAACGCCGCGACCACGGTGCTGAACGCCCATCCCGAGGTCAAGCATTGGGTGGCCTTCGGTCTGAACGACGAAGCGGCGCTGGGCGCCGTGCGCGCCTCGGAAAGCGTCGGCATCCCGGCCGACAGCATGATCGCCGTCGGCATCGGTGGCGCGGAATCCGCGATCAACGAGTTCAAGAAGCCCGCAGCGACCGGCTTTGTCGGCACGATCATCATCTCGCCCAAGCGGCACGGCTATGAAACCGCGATGAACATGTACGACTGGGTCGCCAACGACAAGGCGCCCGAGCCCCTGATCCTGACCTCCGGCGCGCTGGCCAAGCGTGATACCTATGAAAGCGTCCGCAAGGATCTGGGCATCGAGTAAGGTCGGACCGGTAACCAATCCCGGGGCGGCGGCCATGCTGCCGCCCCGACCACCCGCCACGGGGGCAGGCATGGCATTTCTGGAATTCGACGGCATCACCAAGACCTATCCGGGCGTCAAGGCGTTGGAGGCGGTCGGCTTCGGGGTCGAAAAGGGCGCGGTCCACGGGCTGATGGGCGAGAATGGCGCGGGCAAATCCACGCTGATCAAGATCCTCTCGGGCGATCTGCGCGCCAATGCCGGGCAGATCCGCATCGATGGCCAGGTGCAGGCCTATGCCTCGACCCGCGATGCCTTCGACAATGGCGTCATCGTCATCCACCAGGAATTGCAGCTGGTCCCCGAACTGACCGTGGCCGAGAACCTGACGCTTGGCCGCTTTCCGGCGCGGGCCGGGGTGATCGCCACCCGCCGGATGCTGGAGGATGTGGGCGCGCGCCTGCGGGCTGCGGGCATCGACATCGACCCGCGCCGCAAGGTGAAGACCCTGTCGATCGGCGAGAGGCAGATGGTCGAGATCGCCAAGGCCATCATGCTGGAGGCTAGGGTGATCGCGCTGGACGAACCGACCTCGTCACTGTCGTCGCGCGAAAGCGAAATCCTCTTCGCCCTGATCGGAAGGCTGAAGGCCGAGGGCAAGGTGATCCTCTATGTCTCGCACCGGATGGACGAGATCTTCCGGCTTTGCGACAGCCTGACCGTGCTGCGCGACGGCAAGCTTGCGGCGCATCATCCTTCGATGGCGGGGGTGACCCGCGATCAGGTGGTGTCCGAGATGGTCGGGCGCGAGATTTCCGACATCTGGGGCTATCGCCCGCGCCCCGCCGGGGCGGTGCGGCTGCAGGTCGAGGGCATCACGGGCGCGGCCCTGCCGAACCCGGTCAGCTTCGCGGTGCGGCAGGGCGAGATCCTTGGTTTCTTCGGCCTGATCGGGGCGGGAAGGTCGGAACTGATGCGCCTGATCTTCGGTGCCGATCCGCGCAGCAGCGGCACCATCAGGATCGACGGCGCGCCGGTCGTGGCGCGCGACCCCAAGGCGATGATCCGCGCCGGGCTGGTCCTGTGTTCGGAAGACCGCAAGCATGACGGCATCCTTCAAGGCCGCTCGATCGAGGAGAACATCACGATCTCCTCGCGCCGCCACACCGCGCGCTGGGGCATCCTCAACCTGAAATCCGAGGCCGAGACCGCCGACACCTATATCGCCCGCCTGCGCGTCCGCACCCCCTCGCGCAAGCAGGACATCATCAACCTGTCGGGCGGCAACCAGCAGAAGGTGATCCTCGGGCGCTGGCTGTCCGAACAGGGCGTCAAGGTGCTGATCGTCGACGAGCCGACCCGCGGCATCGACATCGGCGCCAAGGCCGAGATCTACGAATTGCTTTACGGATTGGCGGCGGAGGGCATGGCGATCGTCGTCGTCTCCTCCGAACTGCCCGAGGTCATGGGGATCTGCGACCGCATCCTCGTGATGTGCGAGCGTCGGATCAGCGCCGACCTGCCGCGCGACCAATTCGCCGAAAACACCATCCTGGCCGCCGCCCTGCCGGACCGCGCGGCAGAAGCCGACCAGATGAAAGCCTCGTGAGGACCGCCATGCAAGACCAACTCAAGAAACTGCTTCTGGGCGAACAGGGGCTTGTCGTCATCTTTCTTCTGGCCTTCGCGCTGGTCTCGCTTCTGGTGCCGAATTTCCTGACCGAGCGGAACATGCTGGGCCTGCTGCAATCGGTGGTCACGGTGGGGATCGTCGCCTGCACCATGATGTTTTGCCTGGCCGCGCGGGATTTCGACCTCTCGGTCGGCTCCATCGTGGCCTTTGCCGGCATGGTGGCGGTGATGGCGTCCAATGCCACCGGGTCGATCCTGCTGGGCCTTCTGGCGGCGCTGGTCTGCGGCTTTGTCGTCGGGCTGATCAACGGCGTGGTGATCGCGAAATTCCGCATCAACGCGCTGATCACCACGCTGGCCACGATGCAGATCGTGCGGGGCCTGGCGCTGATCGCCTCGGATGGCCGGGCGGTGGGGATCAACGATCCGGCCTTCTTCAACATAGCGCTCAACAAATACTTCGGCGTGCCCGCGCCGATCTGGGTGCTGGGCCTTTTGTTCGTACTGTTCGGCTTCGTGCTGAACCGGACAGTGTTCGGGAAGAACACCCTCGCCATCGGCGGCAACCCCGAGGCCTCGCGTCTCGCAGGCGTCAATGTCGACCGCACCCGGATCCTGATCTTTGCGCTGCAGGGCCTGGTCTGCGCGGTGGCGGGGGTGCTTCTGGCCTCGCGGATCACCTCGGGTCAGCCGAATGCGGCGGTGGGGCTGGAGCTTTCGGTCATCTCGGCCTGCGTGCTGGGCGGGGTGTCGCTGGCGGGCGGGCGGGCGGCGATTGCCGGGGTGATCGTGGGTGTGATGATCATGGGCATCGCCGAGAATGCGATGAACCTTTTGAACATCCCGGCCTTCTACCAATATATCGTGCGCGGCGTGATCCTGCTGCTGGCGGTCCTGCTCGACAACCTGCGGTCCAGCGCCTGGGGTCGGCGCTAGGCCATGCTGCGGCTTCAGAACGCGGCGCTGGCGGTCAGCCTTTGCCCGGACGGCGCGGGCCTGAGGGGAGAGATGCGCGACGGGCGGACGTTTCTGGGACCCAAGCCCTGCTTTCCCCTCGTACCGCTTGGCAACCGGGTGGAGGGCAATTCCTTCGCGCTGGACGGGCAGCTTTACCGCTTTGCGCCCAATACGGCCGAGCCCTTCTATCTGCATGGCGATGGCTGGCTGGCCCGGTGGCAGGTGGCGGCCTCCAGCGCCATGCGGGCGCATCTCGTGCTGGACCAGACCCAGCCCGCCGCCTCGCCCCATGTCTACCGCGCGGAGATGAGCGTGACCCTGAAGCGCGCCGCGCTGGCTGTTGCCCTGTCGGTGACCAACCGGGGCGCGCGGGTCATGCCCTTTGGCCTTGGCCTGCATCCCTTCTTTCCACGCAGCCCCGCCACAAGAGTCACCGCCCCGGCGCAGGCCTTCTGGAGCGAGGCTGCCGGCCACCTGCCCGGCACGCGCGGCCCGGTTCCCGCCAACGCCGATTTCACCAGCGCAGCGCCCTTGCCACAGCACCGTCTGAACAACGCTTACGAGGGATGGCGCGGCCGGGCCCGCATCGAATGGCCCGAGACCGGGCTGCGGCTGGATCTGCGCGCCGATCCGATCTTTGCCCATCTGATGGCCTATGCGCCCGCGGATGACGCCAGCTTTTTCTGCCTGGAGCCGATGACCCATCTGCCCAATGCCCTGGCCCTGCAGGGACCGCAGGCCTTGCATCTTCTGGCGCCGGGCCAGACCCTGTCCGGGCGCATCACCTTTCACCTTTCGGATCTGGAGTAGAGCATGGCCGATCGTCTGGCAGGCAAACGCATCTTTCTGACCGGCGCCGCGCAGGGCATCGGCCTGGCCATCGCCCGCGCCTGCCTGCGCGAGGGGGCGGCCCTCTTCCTGATCGACCGCGACGCCGCCCTTCTGGCAAAGGCGGTGGCGGATCTGGGCGCGCCGGAAAGGATCGGGTCTGCCGTGGCCGATATCGCCGACCGCGCCGCGATCGAGGCGGCGCTGGCGCAGGCCTCCGCGACCCTTGGCCCGATCAATGCGGTGATCAACAATGCCGGGATCAACGTCTTCGGCGCGCCGCTCGACACCCCGGACGCGGACTGGCAGCGCAATTTCGATGTGAACGTGAAGGGCGCCTGGAACTGCTGCCGCGCCGCCCTGCCGGGGATGATCGCGGCGGGCGGCGGGGCGATCCTCAACATCGCCTCGACCCACAGCTTCACCATCATCCCCGGCACCTTCCCCTATCCGGTCGCCAAACACGCGCTTCTGGGCCTGACGAAATCGCTGGCGCTGGAATTTGCCCCGCAAGGCGTGCGGGTCAATGCCATAGCCCCCGGCTATGTGCAGACGCAAAAGACGCTCGACTGGTGGGCCAGCTTCCCCGACCCGGCCGCCGCCCGCGCCGCAACGCTCGCCCTGCACCCCGGCGGTCGCATCGCCACCCCGGAGGAGATCGCCATGGCGGCGGTCTTCATGATCTCGGACGAGACCCCCTTCATGACCGCGGCCTGCCTCGTCATCGATGGCGGCCTCAGCACCCTGCAACACGGATAGGCCCATGAAAATCACCGCGCTGAAAACCTTTATCGTCCCGCCGCGCTGGCTGTTTCTGAAGATCGAGACCGACGAGGGCCTTGTCGGCTGGGGCGAGCCGGTGCTGGAAGGTCATGCCGAAACCCTCGCCGCCAAGATCCGCGAGCTGGAAACCGTGATGATCGGCCGTGACCCGATGCTGATCGAGGACACCTGGCAGATGATCTACCGCAACGGCTGTTACCGTGGCGGCCCGGTTTTGATGAGTGCGATGTCGGGCATCGACATGGCGCTGTGGGATATCAAGGGCAAGGCCTACGGCCAGCCGGTCCATGCCCTGCTGGGCGGAAAGGTGCGCGACCGGGTGCGCAGCTATCGCTGGATCGGCGGCGACCGGCCGCAGAACCTGATCGAAGAGGCGCAGGCGCTGCTGGCGCTTGGCTATGACGCCTGCAAGTTCAACGTCACCGAAGAGCTGCAATACATCGACAGCAACCGCAAGGTGGACCAGATCGTCGCCCGCGTCGGTGCCTTGCGCGATGCGGTGGGTTCGGCCCTGGACCTCGCCTTTGATTTCCACGGGCGGGTGCATGCGCCGATGGCGAAGGTGCTGTTGAAGGAGATGGAATATCTCCGCCCGATGTTCGTGGAGGATGCCGTGGTCTCGGCCCATGTCGATGTCATGGCCGATCTCGCGCGCTCCACCCCGATCACGCTGTGCATCGGCGAGCGGCTGCATTCGCGCTATGACTTCCGCCCGGTGTTTGAAAAGCGCGCGGCGGGCCTGATCAACCCCGACACCGCCCATGTCGGCGGCATATCCGAGATGGTGCGGATCGGTCACATGGCCGAGGCCTATGACGTGGGGCTGGCACCGCATTGCCCGCTTGGCCCGATTGCGCTGGCCGCCTGCCTGCAGGTCGATGCGATCTGCTACAACGCTGTCATCCAGGAACAAAGCCTCGGCATCCATTACAACCAGGGCGGCGATCTGAACGATTACCTGACCCCGGACAGCCGTTTCAAGGTGGTGGATGGCTTCCTGCCGATCCCGATGGGGCCGGGTCTGGGCATCGCGGTGGATGAGGCCGTGGTGGCCGAACGCGCGGCGCTGGGCCATGCCTGGCGGGCGCCGGTCTGGCGCCATGCCGATGGCGCGATTGCGGATTGGTAAGGCATGCGCGACTTTTCGACCGACCAGCTGCACGGCATCCATGCCATCCTCTACGCCCTGTTCGATGGGGCCGAGCGGCTTGACCGCGACGCGATGCGCCGGCAGGTCCGGCACTGTCTGGAGGCCGGGGTGCATGGCATGGCCGCCTTGGGCCTTGCCACCGAGGTTGCCAAGCTGACCGGGGCCGAGCGCCGGACCGTGATGGACTGGGTGGCCGAGGATACCGCGGGCGCCGTGCCCCTGGCCTTCACCATCTTCGGCGCCTCGGTGGCCGAGCAGGTCGAACAGGTCCGCCATGCGGAAAGCGTCGGTGCGGATTGGGTGATCCTGCAACCGCCGATGGTCGGCAGCTATGGCGCGGCGGAATATATCCGCTTCTTTGGCCGCGTGGCGGAGGCCACGGCGCTGCCCGTCGCGATCCAGAACGCGCCCGCCTTCATGGGGCGGGGCCTGAGTGCCGCAGAGATCGCCGATCTGGTCCGCCAGCATCCCAATATCCGCGCCATCAAGGGCGAAGGTCCGGTCACCGAAATAGCCGCCGTCCTCGCCGCGACCGGCGGCAGCCTGCCGGTGTTCAATGGCCGTGCGGGTCTGGAAATGCTCGACAATTTCCGCATCGGCTGTCGCGGCCTGATCCTCGCCCCCGATTGCATCGACCATGCCGTCGCGGCCTACGAGGCCTACCGGCGCGGCAACATGGCCGGGGCCGAGGCGCGCTACGCCGCCATGCTGCCCGCTGTCGTGGCCACGATGCAGGGGCTGGAACATCTGGTCTGCTACGGCAAAAGGCTTTACGCGGCGCGGGTGGGGAGCGAGGTCCATGACCGCGCCCCCGCCCTGCGGCCGAACCAGACCGGCCTTGAGATGGTGGCGCGCCTTGCGGCCAGCCTTGGCCCCCTGCGGCGGCAGGCGCCGGTCAAGGGCTGACGCCCCGGTTCAGGCCCGGCCCAGGTTCGCCTGGCGCGCCATTTCGAAAAAGGCCTGCACCAGTTTGGAGTTGCGCCTTTCGTGCAGGCAGATCAGCGCCTCGTCCATCATCATCCTGTCGTCGGGGTCGAGCCTTATCGCCACCAGCCGGCTGTCCTCGCCAAACTCCACCAGCGAGACAAAGCCGATGCCGACACCCGAGGCCACGATCTCGCGCACGGCCTCGCGGCCCTCGGCCTCGATCGTGGGTTTCAGCTCGATCCCTTCGGCGCGGGCGGCCTCCTCCAGCTTCAGCCGCGTCTTCGATCCGCGTTCGCGCAGGACAAGCGGATGGTCGGCCAGTTCGGCAAAGGTCAGACGTTCGGCCTTGGCCAGCGGGTGATGCGCCGCGACGAAGGCGATGATGGGGGAGGAGCTGAGAAGCTCGCTGTCGAAATTCTTCAGCGTCGGCATCTCGCCCAGGATGCCCAGGTCGGCCTCGTAATTGTGCAGGCTGGTCACCACCGTTTCGGTATTGCCCGAACGGACCGAGATCTTCACCCCAGGATAGCGTTTGCGGAAAGCGGCGAGGATATGCAGTAGATGGTGCGCGCTGTCGGCGACGATGCGCAGGTTGCCCGATTGCAGCGCCCGGCTTTCCGACAGGAAATCCAGCGCCTGCTGTTCGCAGTCGAAAAGCCTGCGGGTGATCTGCAGCAACTGCTCGCCCGCGGCGGTCAGCACCACCTGCTTGCGGATGCGGTTGAACAGCAACACGTCATATTCCTCCTCCAGCTTGCTGACCTGGTCAGAGATGGCGGGCTGGGTCAGGAACAGCGCCTCGGCGGCGCGCGAGAACCCGCCACAGGTGGCGACATAGTGAAAGGCACGAAGCTGGACATAGCGCATGGGTCACCTGTGGAATCTATGATTGGATAAGAACTAACGATTTGAATTATGAGTGGCAATGGCGCCTTTTGGGGGATCACCCGCAGGAGGCCGCCATGCACCCTTTTCTGATCCTCATTCACCTTGCCGCCGCCGTCATGCTGCTCTTGTGGGCGGTGCGGATGGTCGGCACCGGGATGGACCGCGCCTGGGGGGCCGGTCTGCGCGCCGTGCTGCGCCGCGCCGGGGGCGGGGCGCTGGGCATGGCGATGGCCGGGACCGTGCTGGCGGTGATCCTGCAAAGCGCCACGGCGGTGGGCATCCTGGCCGCGGGCTTTGCGACCTCCGGCATCCTCAGCATCAGTGCCGGGATCGCGGCGCTGCTGGGGGCGGATCTCGGCTCGGCGCTGGTGGTCAAGCTTTTGTCCTTTGACCTCAGCGAGCTGATCCCGGTCCTGGTGCTGACCGGCGCCACGCTGTTCCTGAAGTTCGAACAAAGGCAGCTGAAGCAGATCGGGCGGGTGGTGCTGGGGGTGGCCTTCATCCTGATGTCGCTGCGCATGGTGGGGGCCGCGACCGAGCCTTTGCGGCAAAGCGCCGTGCTGCCGCAGATCGCGGGCTGGCTGGCGGGCGATCCGCTGACCGCCTTCGTCGTGGCGGCCCTGCTGGCCTGGGGGCTGCATTCCTCGGTTGCGACGCTGCTGATCTTTGCCAATTTCGCGGTGGGCGGCGTGCTTCCGGCCGAGGCGGCGGCGCCGATGGTGCTGGGGGCGAACCTCGGCGGGGCGATGGTCGCGGTCTGGCTGACCCGGGGTGCCGGGCTGCCCGCCCGGCGGATTCCGCTGGCCAACCTGATGTTTCGCGGCGTGGGGGCGGGGATCGCCCTTTTGCTCTTGCAGGTCGTGCCGCATCCCCTGGCGCATCTGGGCACGGGGGCCGGGGTCCAGCTGGTCAACTTCCATCTCTTGTTCAACCTCGGCCTCCTGCTGCTGTCCTTGCCCTTCACCGGCCTGATGGACAGGCTCACCGCGCGGCTCTGGCCCACGCCCGAGGGCGCTGCCGCCGCCACATGGCAAAGCGCGCTGGACCGCAGCGCGATCAGCCGGCCCAACCTCGCCCTGGCCAGCGCGCAGCGCGAGCTTTTGCGGATGGGCGAGACGCTGGAGGCGATGCTGCGCCCGGTGATGGACCTGCTGGAGGCGGGCGATGATCGCGGCATCACCCGTCTTCGCGCCATGGATGCCGAGATCAACCAGCGCCACAGCGACATCAAGCTTTTCGTGGCCGAACTGAACCGCGGCGTCCTGACCGAGGACGAGGCCCGGCGCGGGCTGGAACTCGCCGGCCTCGCCAACGACTTCGAGGCGATCGGCGACATCATTGCCAAGACCCTGCTGTCGCAGGCCTCCGACAAGGCAAGGCTGAAAGTGCGATTCTCTGACGAGGGCTGGCAAGAGCTCAACAGCCTGCACGCGAGGGTGATGGCCAATGCGCAGATCGCGCTGAATGTTCTGGTCTCGAAAGACCTGGAAAGCGCGCGGCTTCTGGTCGCCGAAAAGGCCGTGCTGCGCCAGGTGGAGCGCGATTTTCACGACCGCCATATCGCCAGGCTGCGCTCTGGCAACCTGCGCAGCATCGACACCAGCGACATCCATATGGAGGTGGTGCGCGCGCTGAAGGAGGTGAACTCCCTCCTCGTCAAGGTCGCCTATCCGATCCTGTCGGATTCGGGCCTGCTTCTGGAAAGCCGGCTGGCGGAACCGGCATAGATCATCGTTTCTGCCGATGATCTGATCTTAAATAACGATTTTACATATAAATCACCCCATGGAAAACTGCCTTCAGATCGAGGTTCAACCCCAAGAGGCCACCATGACAAAAGCCGATACCGCCTTCGAAGACCCCCGTCTGGGCGAGCCCTTCCTGCTGACGCCGGGGCCGCTGACCACGGCTTACAGCGTCAAGGAAGCGATGCTGCGCGATTGGGGTTCGTGGGATGGCGATTTCCGCGCCATGACGAAATCCATGTGCGATCAACTGGTTGCCCTGGCGGGTGACACCAGGGGCGAATTTGCCTGCGTGCCGGTCCAGGGCTCGGGCTCCTTCTGCTGCGAGGCGATGCTGGGCACGCTGGTGCCGCGCGATGGCAAGGTCCTGGTGCTGGCCAATGGCGCCTATGGCCTGCGCGCGGCGGAGACGCTGCGGGTGATGGGCCGGGCCTATACGCTGATCGACAAGGGCGACTACCTGCCGCCGCGGGGCGACGAGGTGGGCCGCGCGCTCGACGCCGATCCCGCCATCACCCATGTCATCGCGATCCATTGCGAGACCTCCTCGGGCATCCTGAACCCGGTGGCCGAGATTGCCGCGGCGGTCGCCGCACGGGGCCGCAAGCTGCTGGTGGATTCGATGTCGGCCTTCGGCGCGGTCGATCTGGACGTGAACCGCATCCAATACGATGCCTTCGTCTCCTCGGCCAACAAATGCATCGAAGGCGTGCCCGGCTTCGGCTTTGTCATCGCCCGCAAATCGGCGCTGGAGGCCGCAAAGGGCAATGCCCATTCGCTCAGCCTCGATGTCCATGCGCAATGGGTGGCGATGGTGAAGACCGGCCAGTGGCGCTTTACCCCGCCGACCCACAGCATCGCGGCCTTTCTGGAGGCCTTGCGGCTGCACGCGGCCGAAGGTGGCGTGGCCGGGCGCGGCGCCCGCTATACAAGCAACCGCGACGTGATGGTGGCGGGGATGCGCGGCCTCGGCTTTGAAACCCTGCTCGCCGATGCCTGGCTGTCGCCGATCATCGTGACCTTCTTCAACCCTTCCCATCCGAACTTCGTTTTCTCGACCTTCTACGACCTGATGAAGGCCAAGGGCTTCATCATCTACCCGGGCAAGCTGACCGTGGTGGACAGCTTCCGCATCGGCTGCATCGGGCGGATGGACGAAGCCATCATGCGCCGGGTGGTCGAAGCTGCCGCCGCCTGCCTGGCCGACATGGGCGTCGACAGCGCCGCCCCGCCCGCCACAGCGATTGCCGAGCGCGCAAAACTCGCCGCCTGACCCCCTTTTCACAGAACGGACCTGACCATGAACGCCCATATCCGCCCCCCCGTCGTCGCCAATGACCGCACCTATCCCTGGCCCAAGGTGACCGCGATCGCGATCTGCCTCGATGGCTGCGAACCCGCCTATCTGGAAGTCGCCATTGCCAAGGGCCTGATGCCGACCCTGAAGAAGATGCGCGAGGTCGGCACCGACCGGCTGGCGCATTCGGTGATCCCCTCCTTCACCAACCCCAACAACCTGTCCATCGCGACCGGCCGCCCGCCCGCCGTCCACGGCATCTGCGGCAACTACCTGTACGAGCGCGAAACCGGCAAGGAAGTCATGATGAACGACGTGCGCTTTCTGCGCGCGCCCACCGTCTTCGGCCAGTTCTACGAGGCCGGCGCCCGCGTCGCAGTGGTGACGGCCAAGGACAAGCTGCGCGCCCTTCTGGGGGCGGGCCTGCGCTTTGACGAGGACCGCGCGCTCTGCTTCTCGGCCGAGCGGTCGGACAAGGCGACGCTCAACGAAAACGGCATCGACAATGCCAGCGCCTGGCTCGGCAAGCCGGTGCCCGAGGTCTATTCCGCCGACCTGTCCGAATTCGTCTTTGCCGCCGGGGTGAAGCTGTTGCGCGACTGGAAGCCGGATGTGATGTACCTGACCACCACCGATTATGTGCAGCACAAATACGCGCCCGAGGATGCCCAGGCGCAAAGCTTCTACAAGATGTTCGACCTCTACCTTGCGCAGCTGGATGCGATGGGGGCGGCGATCGTCGTGACCGCCGACCACGGGATGAAGCCGAAGCACCTGGCCGATGGCTCGCCCGCCGTGATTTATGTCCAGGACAAGCTGGATGCGATGCTGGGCAAGGATGCGGCACGGGTGATCCTGCCGATCACCGACCCCTATGTCGTCCACCACGGCGCCCTCGGCTCTTTCGCCACCGCCTATCTGCCCGACGGCGCCGATCAGGCCAAGGTCATCGCGGAACTTGCCGCCATTCCCGAAATGACGCTGGTGGTCGACAAGGCCGAGGCGGTCCGCCGCTTTGAACTGCCGGGCGACCGGATCGGCGATATCGTGATGATCTCGGGCGAGAACATGACGCTGGGCACCTCGGCCCACCGCCACGACCTTGCCGCGCTGAACGAGCCCTTGCGCAGCCATGGCGGGCTGACCGAACAGGTCGTGCCCTTCATCGTCAACCGGGTGCTGGATCTGCCCTCGGCCCCGGTCCTGCGCAACTTCGACGCCTTCTACTTCGCCTGCACCGCAGCGGCGCTGTGAGGTCCGAGATGCTGAAAAGAACCCCTCCCATCGCGATAAGGCACGAGACGATGCGCATTGCCGGCCGCAAGGTCGACACGGTGGAGCGTGTGCCGGTCCACTACCCCTGGACGGAAGAGCTGATCGGCACCGTGCCCGCCGGCACCGCCGAACATGCGCGCGAGGCCTTTGCCATCGCCGCCGCCTATCAGCCGACCCTGACCCGCTACGAACGCCAGAAGATCCTTCTCAACATCGCCCGCATCATCAACGAGCGGAAGGCCGAGCTTGCGCCGATCATCACGGCGGAGCTGGGCATCTCGCTGGCCGATGCGCTTTACGAATGCGGTCGGGCCTTCGACGTCTATACCCTGACCGGGCAGATGTGCATCCATGACGATGGCGAGATCTTCTCCTGCGATCTGACCCCGCATGGCAAGGCGCGCAAGATCTTCACCACGCGCGAACCCTTGCGGGCGATCTCGGCCATCACGCCCTTCAACCACCCGCTCAACATGGTCAGCCACAAGATCGCCCCGGCGATTGCCACCAACAACTGCATCGTGGTCAAGCCGACGGAACTGACGCCGCTGACCGCGCTCTGGCTCGCCGATGCGATCTATGAGGCGGGGCTGCCGCCGCAGATGCTGTCGGTCCTCACCGGCTGGCCCGCCGATATCGGCGAGGAGATGATCACCAACCCCGATTTCGACCTGATCACCTTCACCGGCGGCGTGCCGGTGGGCAAGATGATCGCGGCCAAGGCGGTCTACAAGCGCCAGGTGCTGGAACTCGGCGGCAATGATCCCCTGATCATCTGCAACGACCTCAGCGATGCCGATCTGGCCAAGGCCGCCGATCTGGCCGTGGCGGGGGCGACCAAGAACTCTGGCCAGCGCTGCACGGCGGTGAAGCGGATCCTGGTGCAGGAGAGTGTCGCCGACCGCTTCGTGCCCTTGGTCCTGGAACGCGCCAAGGCCCTGCGCTTTGGCGACCCGATGGACCCGAAGACCGACCTTGGCTGCGTCGTCCATGCCCGCGCGGCAGAGGTCTTCGAGAACCGCGTCCACCTGGCCGAGGCCGAGGGGGCCCGGATCCTCTACCACCCGGGCCGCAAGGGCGCGCTTCTGCCGCCCATCGTGGTCGATCACGTCAGCCATGACAGCGAGCTGGTGCTGGAAGAGACCTTCGGCCCGGTCATCCCGATCGTGCGGGTGCCCGATGACGATGCCGAGACGATGCGGATTTCCAACTCCACCGCCTTCGGCCTGTCGTCGGGGGTCTGCACCAACGATTACCGAAGGATGCAAGCCTATATCAAAGGTCTGGTCGTGGGCACCGTCAACATCTGGGAAGTCCCCGGCTACCGGATCGAGATGTCGCCCTTCGGCGGCATCAAGGACAGCGGCAATGGCTACAAGGAAGGCGTGATCGAGGCGATGAAAAGCTTCACCAACGTCAAGACCTTCTCGCTGCCCTGGGCGTGAATGCAAGCAAGCGTTGCAAAAGGTTGCCCGGCAAGGGAAATCTCTGCCGGGCGTCCTGACGCGCACCTCTCTGAGAACAGGCCGCCCCCGACCCGGGGGGCCTGCGCAGGCTTGCGCCGTCGTGCCCTGACGCTGGCGCAAGGATCATCGCTTCCCACGATGATTACATAAAAATAATAGATTTTACTTATCAGCTGCAATGCCGCCCCCTGAGGTCATGGCGCCAAATCCGGCAGAAGACCGGGCCATGACCGCCGAAGCTGAACGTGTGGCCAGACAAGGCCGCCGCCCCATCCACTCCCTGTCCAACGAGGAAAACCGACATGAGCCTTAAAACAGTCCTGGCCTCATCGGCCATTGCGGTTCTGGGGGCCTTTGCCGCCCATGCCGAGACCGAACTGACCGTCTACACCGCCTTCGAGGCGGAGTTTCTGGAACGCTATGCCGCGGCCTTCAATGCCGAGCATCCGGATATCAAGATCAACTGGGTGCGCGATTCCACCGGGGTCGTGACGGCAAAACTGCTGGCCGAGAAGAACAACCCCAGCGCCGATGTGGTCTGGGGCCTGGCTGCGACCTCGCTTCTGGTCCTCAAGACCGAAGGCATGCTGGAACCCTATGCCCCCGCCGGGGTCGAAAAGCTGGACCCGCGCTTTGTGGACAATGACCAGCCGCCCTCCTGGGTTGGCCTGGACGCCTGGCTCGCCGCGATCTGCTACAACACGGTCGAAGGCGCCAAACTGGGCCTGACCGCGCCGACCAGCTGGGAGGATCTGACCAAGCCGGAATATGCCGGCCATGTGGTGATGCCAAACCCGGCCTCGTCCGGCACCGGCTTCCTCGATGTCTCCGCTTGGCTCCAGACCTTCGGCGAGGCCAAGGGCTGGGACTACATGGACCGCCTGCATGCCAATGTGGCGAGCTATACCCATTCCGGATCGAAGCCCTGCAAGATGGCGGCGGCGGGGGAAACCGCGGTCGGCGTCTCCTTCGCGTTCCGGGGCGCGCAATCCATCTCTGACGGCGCGCCGATCCAGGTGATCACCCCCAGCGAGGGCCTGGGCTGGGACACCGAAGCCGCGGCCATCATCGGCGGCACACCCAAGCTTGAGGCGGCAAAGACCCTGGTGGACTGGTCGATCTCTCCGGCGGCGATGAAGGAATACAACGTCGGCTATGCAGTTCTGGCCCTGCCGGGCGTGGCCAAGCCGGTGGCGAATTATCCGGCCGATGCCGAAGCCAAGATGATCAAGAACGATTTCGAATGGGCGGCGAACAACCGGGCCCGGATCCTCGCGGAATGGTCCAAGCGCTATGACACGAAGAGCGAGCCGAAGTCCTGAACCTGACCCCCGCGTGGGCCTTGCCGGCCCACGCCCAAGCGACCGGAGCCGCAGCATGAACGCCATGAATTCGCCGAACCTTTCCCTCTTGAAGGAGGCAGGGACCGTGACAGACGACTATCTCCGCATTGAAAACCTCTGGAAGATCTACGGCGAGTTCGCGGCCCTGCGCGATGTGTCGCTGCGGATCGGCAAGGGCGAGTTCGTCTGCTTTCTGGGCCCCTCGGGCTGCGGCAAGACCACGCTTCTGCGCGCCATCGCCGGGCTGGAACCGCAGACGCGCGGCGCGATCCTGCAGGACGGCCGCGACATTTCGAACCTGCCGGCCTCGAAGCGCGATTACGGCATCGTCTTTCAATCCTATGCGCTGTTCCCGAACCTGACCGTGGCGCGCAACGTCGCCTTCGGTCTGGAAAACACCGGCCGCCCGAAGGCCGAGATCACCCGCCGCGTGGCCGAACTGCTGGCGCTGGTCGGCCTTTCGGACAAGGCCGGGCGTTATCCGGCGCAGCTGTCGGGCGGCCAGCAGCAGCGCATCGCCCTGGCGCGGTCCATCGCGATCAACCCGGGGCTTCTCTTGCTGGACGAGCCGCTTTCGGCGCTGGACGCCAAGGTCCGCATCCATCTGCGGCACGAGATCAAGGAGCTGCAGCGCAAGCTTGGCGTGACCACGATCATGGTGACCCATGACCAGGAAGAGGCGCTGTCGATGGCCGACCGCATCGTGGTGATGAACCACGGCGTGATCGAACAGATCGGCACGCCGACCGAGATCTACCGCCACCCGGCCTCGCTGTTCGTGGCGGATTTCATCGGCGAAACCAACCGCATCGCCAGCACCTACAGCCGGGGGGCGGTCACCTTGGGCAGTCTGGTTCTGAACACCGATGTGGCGGGCCTGGCCGAGGGGCAGGAGGTCATGGTGGCGATCCGCCCGGAAGACATCCTGCCCCATGCCGCGGGTCATGCGGCCCTGCCCAGGCCCAACCATCTGCCGGTAACCATCGCGGCGCGGGAATTCCTCGGCTCGTCCTGGCGGATGCATCTGCAAAGCGCCGCCCTCGGCGACCGGCCGCTGGTGGCCAATTTCTCGATGAACGCGGTGCGGCGGCTCGATCTGGCCGATGGCAGCCCCCTGACCGTGGAACTTCCTGCCGAGCGCGTGCTCGTCTTTCCGAAAGGTGCATGAGATGGACGCCGCCGACCCGATCCTGCCGCGCCGCACCGTGACCCTGAAGATCGACCGGGATGGGGTGATCAAGCGTGGCTTCATGCTGGTGATCGCGCTTTACCTGATCGTGGCGCTGGCGCTGCCGCTTTACACCATGCTGTCGAAGTCCTTCGTGACCTATGGCTTCGATCTGGCGCGCTACGAATTTCAGGTCAGCGACGAAACCGGCACGACCTTTGGCCCGCCCCGCACCGCCGCGGCGCTGAACGAGGCCCTTCACCGCTTTGGCCCGGGTGATCTGCGCAGCACCTCCGAAGGCAGGCTGCCGGTGGTCGAGCTTTTCCCCGACTTCAGCTTTCGCAGCAAGGTGACCTACCGGATGCGGGGGGTCGGCGAGGCGCCCTGGCTGGTCGGGCTGGATCTGGTCAAGTCCGGGGACTGGCAGACCTACGACAGCAACACCTTCCGCCGCATCAACCTGCGCCCGGTCGCGACGGTTGGCATGCAGAACTACCTGGCCTATTTCTCGAACCCGACGCTGTTCCGCTCGATCGAGAACTCGCTCTTCATCGCCTGTGTCAGCACCGTGCTGACCGTCGCCTTCGCCTTCGGCTTCGCCTATGCGATGACCCGCAGCTGCATGCGGCTGAAGGGCGCGATGAAGCTGGTGGCGATGATGCCGATCCTCGTGCCCTCGCTACTTCCGGGGATCGCGCTGATCTACCTCTTCGGCAACCAAGGCCTGCTGAAGGGCCTGCTGTTCGGACATTCGATCTATGGCCCGCTCGGCATCGTCATCGGTTCGGTCTTCTTCACCTTTCCGCATGCCCTGATCATCCTCTCCACCGCGCTGGCCATCGCCGACCAGCGCCAGTACGAGGCGGCCGAGGCCTTGCGCGCCACCCGCTGGCGCACCTTCTGGACAGTGACGATCCCCGGGGCGCGTTATGGTCTGATCTCGGCCGCCTTTGTGACCTTCACCCTGGTGATCACCGATTTCGGCCTGCCCAAGGTGATCGGCGGCCAGTACAACGTGCTGGCCATCGACATCTACAAACAGGTGATCGGCCAGCAGAATTTCGAGATGGGGGCGGTGGTTTCCGTCATCCTGCTGATCCCCGCCGTTCTGGCCTTTGCCATCGACCGGCAGGTGCAGAAAAAGCAGGTCTCGCAGCTTTCGGCCCGTTCGGTGCCCTATGCGCCCAAGCCGCGCCCGGGTTTCGATGCGCTTTGCCTGGTCTGGTGCGGGCTCGTGGTCGGCTTCATCCTGGTGATGATCGGCACCTGCCAGCTGGCAGCGCTGGTGAAGTTCTGGCCCTATGACATGAGCCTCACCCTGAAGAACTTCGCCTTCGACAAGATGGATGGCGGCGGCTGGGCGGCGTACCGGACCTCGATCCAGCTGGCGTCGCTGACGGCGGTGATCGGCACCGCGGTGGTCTTCACCGGCGCCTATATGGTGGAAAAGCTTGACGGATCGCACCTTTTGCGCGGCCTGTTCCAGTTCCTGGCCATGCTGCCGATGGCGGTGCCGGGCATGGTGCTGGGTCTGGCCTATATCTTCTTCTTCAACAACCCGGCCAACCCGCTGCATCCGATCTATGGCACGATGGCGATCCTCGTCGTCTCCACCGTGACGCATTTCTACACCGTCGGCCACCTGACGGTCCTGACCGCGCTGAAGCAGATCGATCCGGAGTTCGAAGCCGTCGCCACCTCGATGCGGCAGCCGTTCTGGCGGCTCTTTGGCCGGGTGACGGTGCCGATCTGCCTGCCGGCCATCCTCGACATCATGATCTATCTCTTCGTCAATGCGATGACGACGGTCTCGGCGGTGGTGTTCATCTATACCAGCCAGACGGCGCTGGCCTCGATCGCCGTGCTGAACATGGATGATGCGGGCGACATTGCCCCGGCGGCGGCGATGGGGATGATGATCTTCTACACCAACGTCCTGGCGCGGCTTCTGCACATGGCGCTGTCGCATGGCGTCCTGCGCCGCACCCAGGCCTGGCGGGTGAGGTGAGGTCCCGACATGCCACGGGCCAGCGTCACCCGATGCCGGCCAGAAGGGCCGCGACGAACAGATCGACCCGGCGCGCCCGCACGCCGCGCGGGTTGAGAAGCGCCACGATATCGGCATCGGGCAGCGACCAGCCGGGCAAAACCCGCACCAGCCGCCCGCTTTCCAGATCCGCCGCAACGCTCCATTCCGAGCGTTCGACGATGCCGAAACCCTCCAGCGCCCAGCGGCGCAGAACCTCGCCGTCGTTGCAGGAATAGACCGGGTCGATGCGCAGGTTGACCCGCACCCCTTCGGCCGAGGTGAGGGGCCAAAGCGTCGCATCGGCCCGGTTCTCGCGCAGCACGGCGATCCTGTGGCCCGCCATGTCGGACGGCGCCGCAGGAGACCCGTGCTGCGCCAGATACTCCGGCGCAGCGACGAGGAAGCGGCGGTTGGCGGCCAAACGGCGCTGTGTGATCCGCAGGTCGGGCAGCTGGCCCACATGGACGAGCACATCCCAAGGCCCCTCGCGCATCGCGGCAATCGGGTCTTCGCTGAGGGTCAGCATCGGGCGCAGGCCGGGGTGGCGGGCGGCAAAGCGCGACAGGACCGGCGCCACATGCAGCCGACCATAGCCGAAGGGGGCGATCACCTGCAGCGGCCCCTCGACCCGGCCGGCGCGGGTGGAGATATCCTCCGCCAGCGCCGTGACCTCGCCGAGGATGGCCTGGGCGCGGGTGACGAGGAAGGCGCCCTCCTCGGTCAGGCGCAGGGGACCGCGGCCACGTTCGATCAGGCGCAGGTGCAGCCGCGCCTCGATCTGCGCCAGCCGTTGCGAGACGG
The DNA here is from genome assembly GCF_056406375.1 of Rhodobacter sp. P1_C2. Classification (NCBI taxonomy): domain Bacteria; kingdom Pseudomonadati; phylum Pseudomonadota; class Alphaproteobacteria; order Rhodobacterales; genus Rhodobacter; species Rhodobacter sp. P1_C2. Next base: position 182,738 of record NZ_JBFUAG010000010.1, on the reverse strand, counting down.
CGGGCGGCGTCACGTTCAGCTGCCGCGCCGCAGAGGCAAGGCTTGCCGCTTCGGACAGGGCCACCAGAAAACGAAGGTCTGAGATATCCAGCATTAAGCCTGAGCTTAATCTGCCTGTCATCCGATGTGAATGGGACCTGCATCCAAATCGCGCTAGACCTGTGGTGACCTGAAAGGATGCCCCCATGCAGCGCGACATGTCCCAAGCCCTTGCGGCCCTGACGACCCCCTCCCTCGTGCTGGAAGAGGCGATCCTAACCCGCAACATCGCGCGTCTGGCCGACCGCGCCGCGGCTCTGGGCGTGGCGCTGCGGCCGCATCTGAAGACGGCAAAATCCCTCGCCATCGCCGAACGCGTCAGCGGGGGCATTCCGGGGCCGATCACCGTCTCGACCCTGGCCGAGGCCGAGGTGTTCCATGCGGCGGGATATGCCGACATCCTTTATGCCGTGGGGATCGCGCCGCAAAAGCTGGACCGGGTGCTGGCCCTGCGCGGGCGGGGCTGCGATCTGACGGTGATCCTTGATGACAAGGGCCAGGCGCAGGCGGTGGCCGATGCCGGGGTTCCGGCGCTGATCGAGATCGACAGCGATGGCCACCGCGGCGGGGTGCGCCCCGAGGACCCCGCGCTGATCACGATCGGTAGCATTCTGGCGGCGAGGGGGTGCCTGCGCGGGGTGATGACCCATGCCGGCGAAAGCTATACCGTCCGCGGTGCTGCCGCCCATGCCCGCTTCGCCGCCTTGGAACGCGACGTGGCGGTGGCGGCGGCCGGGCGCCTGCGGGCTGCGGGCCTGCCCTGCGCCACCGTCAGCGTCGGGTCGACCCCGACCGCCCATGCCGCCGAGGACTTGACCGGCGTGACCGAGTTGCGCGCCGGGGTCTACATGTTCTTCGACCTCGTGATGGCGGGGATCGAGGTCTGCAGGCTGGAGGACATTGCGCTCAGCGTCCTGACCACGGTGATCGGGCATCAAAGCGCCAAGGGATGGACGATGATCGACGCCGGCTGGATGGCCCTGTCGCGCGACCGGGGCACGGCGACGCAGGAGCAGGACCAGGGATACGGGCTGGTCTGCGACGCCGAAGGGCGGGTGCTGCCCGACCTGATCGTCCTCAGCGCCAACCAGGAGCACGGCATCGTGGCGCGGCGCCCCGGCAGCACCGGCCCCACGCCGGACCTGCCCCTGGGCACGCGGCTGCGCATCCTGCCCAACCACGCCTGCGCCACCGCGGCCCAGCACGCCTGCTATCACGTCGCACCGCAAGCCGGGGATGCGCTGCAGACCTGGCCGCGCTTTGGCGGCTGGTGAGGGGGCCGCGATGATCCTGATCACCGAGGCGCAATCCGCCGCCCTCATCACGCCCGCGCTGGCCTATGAGGCCGCCAGCGCCGCCTTCATCGCCGCTATTTCCCCTGAGGCCGCGAGCTTTCCGGTGGTGATCGGCCATGGCAGCGACCCGCAGAACCGCTTCACCGTCAAATCCGCGGTAGGCGCAGAACTGGCCGGGCTGAAGATCGGCGCCTATTTCCCCACCAACGACGCGCGCGGCTTGCCCCGCCATGCCTCGACCATCCTGCTGATCGACCAGCAGACGGGCCGGATCGGCGCCGTGATCGAAGGCTCTGCCGTCAACGGCTACCGGACCGCCGCCGCCGATGCCCTGGCCACCGACACCCTGGCCCGCCCGGAGGCCGAGGTGCTGACCCTGATCGGCACCGGCCACCAGGCGGCCTACGAGGCGCAGGCCATCGCCCGGGTGCGCCGATTGTCCCGCGTGCTGGTCGTCGGTCGCGACCCGGCACGGCGGCAGGCCCTGGTGGACCGCTTGTGCGGCATGGGGCTGAATGCCGAAGCGGCGGAGGTCGAACCTGCCGTGCGTAGCGCCGATATTCTGGTGACGGTCACGACCTCCACCCGCCCGCTGTTCCGCTCTGACTGGGTCCGCCCCGGCACCCATATTTCGGCAATGGGAACCGACGCGCAGGGCAAGCAGGAGCTTCCGGCCGACCTCTTCCCCCGTGCCCGGCTGTTCTGCGATCTGCCCGCGCAATCGCTGCGGATCGGAGAGTTCCAGCATGCCGCGCCAGAGGCCGCCCCGACCGCCCTCGGCGCGGTGCTGACCGGTGCCGCGCCCGGCCGCCGGGGCGATGGCGAGATCACGATTTTCGACAGTTCCGGCCTGTCCCTGCAGGACCTGCATGTCGCCAAGGCCCTGCTGGACCGGCACAGGGCGGGCTGACCTGCGGGGCCGGGCGAAGGGTCCGCTCTTCCCGGGCCCTGACGTGACGGACACTGGACAAGGGGCATTTTACCTCATCTTATGCCTGCGAATTGGTATTTTATTGGGATGGTAAGGTCAGGATATGTCGAAACCGGACTTGGGCGCTGAACCGTTCAGCTTTTTGTCCGGTGGGGGCAGTCTGGGACAGCTGATTTCCGCATTCGACTGGGCAAGCTCGCCCCTTGGGCCGATCCAGGGCTGGCCGCAAAGCCTCAAGACCGCGGTGTCGATCGTGCTGCGTTCCGAAGTGCCGATCGTCATGCTTTGGGGTCCCGAGGGCGTGATGATCTACAACGACGCCTATGCCGGTTTCGCGGCGGGCCGCCACCCGAAGCTTCTGGGCTCCAAGGTACGCGAAGGTTGGCCCGAGGTTGCAAGCTTCAACGACAATGTCATGAAGGTCTGCCTTGCCGGGGGCACGCTGGCCTACCGCGACCAGGAATTGACCCTGCTGCGCTCGGGCGTGCCCGAACAGGTCTGGATGAACCTCGACTACTCGCCCATCCTTGACGAGACGGGCCAGCCCGCCGGGGTCATCGCCATCGTGGTCGAGACGACGGCAAAGGTGCTGGCCGAACGCTGGAGCGCCGGTGAGCAGGATCGCCAGCGCCAGATGTTCGACCAGGCCCCCGGCTTCATGGCGATGCTGTCGGGGCCGGACCATGTGTTTGAACTGACCAATGCCGCCTATATGCAGATGGTGGGCCACCGCGACGTGATCGGGCTGCCGGTGCGCGATGCCCTGCCCGATGTCGAGGGCCAGGGCTTTTTCGAGCTTCTGGATCAGGTCTATGCCACGGGAGAGCGCTTCGTCGGCTCCGCGATCAAGGCCATCATCCAGCGCAGCCCGGGCGCGCCCAAGGAACGGCGGTTCATGGACCTCGTCTATCAGCCGGTCCGCGATCAGGCGGGGGCGGTGATCGGCATCTTCGTGCAGGGCGTCGATGTGACCGACCGCCTGGCCGCCGAAGAGGCGCTGCGGCAAAGCGAGGCGCAGTTCCGCACCTTTGCGGAATCGATGCCGAACCATGTCTGGACCTCCACCCCCGACGGGCGGCTGAACTGGTTCAATCCGCAGGTCTATATCTATGCCGGGGCCCGGCCCGGCGACATGGACAACGGCGGCTGGGCCAGCATCGTCCACCCCGACGATCTGCCCCGCACCGCCGCGGCCTGGAACGATGCCCTGACCTCGGGCGTCTTCTACGAGACCGAGTTCCGCCTGCGCCGCCACGACGGCACCTACCGCTGGCACATCGCCCGCGCCGTGCCGATCCACAACGACCGGGGGGCGATCCTGCAATGGATCGGCACCAATACCGATATCGACGATCAGAAGGTCGCGGCACAGAGACTCGCCGAAAGCGAGCGCCGCCTGCACCTGTCGCAGAATGCCGCCGGCATCTCGGCGCTGGAGCTTGATGTGGCCACCGGCACGGTCTTTGGCACCGAAGGCTTCTGGGACCTCTGGGGCCTGACCCCGCGCGACAGCGAACACATCAGCGTTCTGGAATCCATCGTGATCCCGGAGGACAAGGATGTCCGCTCGACGCCGGAGACCCGGGCGAAGGGCACCGCCGTGCCCAATGTCGAATACCGCATCCGCCGCGCCGACACCGGCGCCCTGCGCTGGCTGTCGCGCAGCATCGACTTCGTCCATGACCACAACGGCAAGCCGATAAAGATGTTCGGCGTGATGCAGGACATCACCGACCGCAAGGAATCTGAAGCGCGCCAGCAGATGCTGACCCACGAGCTGGAGCATCGGATCAAGAACATCCTCTCGATGGTCTCGGCCATCGCCTCGCAGACCCTGCGCAACACCGATCTGGAAACCGCGCGCACCACCTTCACCGACCGCCTTCGCGCGCTGGCCAAGGCGCATGACATCCTCAACGACACGCGCTGGACCGATGCCTCGCTGATGCAGGTCGTGGCCAATACGGTCGCGGTCTTTCCGGACGGACAGATCACGATGGAGGGTCCGCCAGTCTCTCTGACCCCGAAGATGGCCCTGACCCTCGCCCTGGCCATCAACGAGCTTGGCACCAATGCCTTCAAATATGGGGCGCTTTCGACATCGGCAGGAACCGTTGCCATCACCTGGACGTTGAGTGAGGACATTGACGCGAAAGACCGGAAGTTCCAGTTGCGCTGGACCGAGGCGGGGGGACCGAAGGTCACCGCGCCGCAGCGGAAAGGGTTTGGAACCTTTCTGGTGGAGCGTGTGCTGGCTGGCGATTTTGACGGTTCGGTCGCGCTCGATTATAATGAAACCGGGGTTACGTGCGTTCTGACATCGCCGATGCCGAACGCAGCATCGACCGTCGCCTCTGAGGGAAAGTAACCAATGGCCCAGATGCCCCTTACGATCCTTGTGGTCGAAGATGAATCGCTTCTGCTGTTCTCGATTGCCGAGGATCTGCGGGACGCCGGATTCACCGTGCTGGAGGCCCGCAACGCCGACGAGGCGATCAAGCAGCTGGAGGCCTGTCCCGAGATCCGCCTGCTTTTCACCGATATCGACATGCCCGGCTCGATGGACGGACTGCGCCTGTCCGCCGCGGTGCGCGACCGCTGGCCGCCGGTCAAGATCATCGTGACCTCAGGCAAGCAAAACCCCGGCGCCGATGCGCTGCCCGATGGTCTTTTCATCCCCAAACCCTATTCGACCCAGGCCGTCACCTCGGCGATCTACGGCGTCATCCAGTAAATCGCCGCTGCAAGGCAGGGCAAGGCGCGCTGCGCCGCCATCCCGCCCTGCGGGCATTTTCGGGCTGACCGGAAAAGAAAAGAGCCTGGGCATTTCTGCCCAAGCTCTTGAATTCTTTGGTGGACCCGGAGCGATTCGAACGCCCGACCCTTAGATTCGTAGTCTAATGCTCTATCCAGCTGAGCTACGGGTCCACTGTGCGGCGGGATTTAGCTGCAGTCGTCGGGCATTGCAAGGGCGAAAGCGCATCAATCGTTCTGATCTGCGGGACCAACCGCTTTTGGCAGGCGGATCATGAATTCGGTGCCCTGCGAATCCGACCGCATCAGGTCCAGCCGGCCGCCGTGACCGCGCACCAGTTCGGCGGCGATGGCCAGGCCAAGACCGGTGCCACCGGCCCGCGCGCCGCCCTGAAAGGCCGCGAAAAGGTGCTCGCGCGCCTTGGCAGGCAGGCCGGGGCCGGAGTCGCCGACCCTGATCCACCATTCGCTGTCGGTCTCGCCGCAGCCGAGTTCAATCACGCCATCCTGCCCCGTCGCCTCGATCGCCTGCCTTGCGTTGCGCACAAGGTTGGAGACGACCCGGTGCAGCTGTTCGGCATCGGCGCGGATCGACATGCCATTGGCCACGTCGATCAGGCAGGCGACCGGGCCGGTGCCGATCGGGCCCAGACCCTCGCCATCGACGAGATCCTCCATCCAGGGCCGCAGCGCGAATCGGGTCAGGCGCGGCGGCGCCTCCTCGGCCTTGCCGAAGGCGAGGGTCGATTCGCACAGGTTCACCGCGCGGCTGATCGAGTTCACCAGTTTCGGCGCGGCGCGGGCCACCGCCGGGTCGGCGCTGCCCTCGATCCGGTCGGCGAAAAGCTGGGCCGTGGTCAGGATGTTGCGCAGGTCATGTGCGATCTTGGCGACCGCGCCGCCCAGCTGGGCCAGACGCTCTTTCTGGCGCAGGGCCCCGGTCAGCTGGGTCTGCATGCTTTGCAGGGCCTCCTCGGCCACGCGCAGCTCCACCACGCCGGCCGTCGGCTCGATGACGCGGCGGGCATCCTCGGGCGCCTCGGCATAGGCCTGCATGTGGCGCACCACCCGGCGGATCGGCAGCACCATCAGCCGCCGCACCGCCATGAACAGCAGGACCGCCGTCACCGCCGAGATGAGAGCCGAGACGCCAAGGATGCGCAGGCCATAATCCAGCATCGCGGTGCGCAGCGGGCCCGATTGCATGGTGATCTCGATCAGGATTCCGCCATCCTGCACCGGATAGCCGATGACGCGGATCACCTCGTCCTTCGTGTCGAGCAGCGCCTGGGTCGCATCGCGGATCAGCTCCCAGGGGCCGGCCTCGCGCAGATCGAAGGTGCCGGCGATGGGCGAGGGGATGGTCGAGGACAGCACCAGCTGGCGCACCTGATCGCGGCGCAGCACGACGTTGTAGACCTCGGCATTCTTCAGAAGCTCCGCCTCCAGCTCGGGCGAGACCATGCCCGGCGCCGCCAGCTGTGCCAGAGAGGCGATCTGCGCCTCTTTCAGGCGTGTCAGCAGGAAATCGGCACGAAAGCGCGCGACCGAGGGGACGAAGATCATGACTTCGGCCAGCATGACGAAGGCGATTGTCAAAAGCAGGAAACGCCCTGACAGCGTATTGAGGAAATTGCCTCTGCCTCGCACCCGATCCGAACCCCTGAATTGGGTCAGGCCACTTTCGCGCCCGACCTTCGCTTTGCGCCGATGGCCTGCCTAAGGGCTATCAAAGCGGCGCGGATAAAAACAGGCTTCTGCGCGCGACCGGCTGAATTCGCCCCATTTTGCGCCCCTTTGTTCAATATTTCAGGTTTTGCGCGCCTCAAACGGGATATGGGCCCCTCAGGCCCGCGCCGCAAGGGGGGCAGTTGGGGAGGGGTGACCTCAGCCCTTGCGCTTGTAATAAAGCTTGACCAGCAGGGGCACCACCGCCAGCACCACAAGACCCAAGAGGGGCAGGGCGAATTGCGGGGTCAGCAGGATATGCAGGTTGGGATGCTCGCCCCGTTCAAAGACGCTGCCGAGGCCCGCGCCAAGCTGCGTATAGACCAGATCCGCCGGGATCACGCCGATGAAGGTGGTGATGGCAAAGGTCCAGAACCGCACGCCCACCACCGCCGGCACCAGATTGGCCACGAAGAAGGGCATGACCGGGATCAGCCGCATGGTCAGAAGGACGGTGATCTGATGCTCTTTCAAGGCGGCATGCAGCTTGGCCACGCCGCCGCCCTTCGCCTCGATCTTGGCGGCGATCTCGTGGCCGAAACCGGTCCGCGCCGCCGAGAAGACGATCAGCGCCCCGATCGTGGCCGAGATCACGTTGTAGAAGACCCCCGGGAACAGGCCGAATAGAAAGCCCCCCGCCAGCGTCAGCACCAGCGCCCCGGGGATCGAGATCACGACGACCAGCGTGTAAAGCGCGATGAAGCCCAGGCTCGTCGCCAGATAATGCGCATCGCGCAGCGCGATCAGCTCCTGGCGGTGCTGTTCAAGCCGGTCAAAGCTCAGCCAGTCACGGAAGAAGATCAGCGCCACCGCAGCCGCCACCGCGATCAGAACGATCGGCGCACGCCTGAGGCAGCAGGACGTGAAGCTCGGAGTGGGGGTTATGGTCATTGTCATTCCTGGGGCCTGTCATACATGAGCGTTAACACGGGTCCATTGCTAGAAGCTTCACGCGAGCTTGATCTTCTCGAGGCCCTCGATCGGCAAAAAAGTGACGTCAGCCGCCATCGGGCAACCTGACGGCGGTTGATGTCAGAAATGTTGCCCCCAAACGGCCTGCTGTCGTTGACTTAGGGCAAATCCCTCCTTAAAGGACGGGCCTCAAGTTGAAGTGCCTTCCGAATCCATCCGGGTTTGGGGCGAAGTCTGATGGAGATCGCGATGAAGCGTACGTTCCAACCGTCGAACCTGGTTCGCGCCCGCCGCCACGGCTTCCGCGCCCGGATGGCTACCAAAGGTGGCCGTCTTGTGCTGAATGCCCGCCGCGCCCGTGGCCGCAAGAAGCTGTCGGCCTGATGTCTGCCCGGCCCTCGTTTCGGGGGCTGGCTGATAGGAGGCACGAATGACACCGCCGAGGCCCTCGGAGATCCGGGATCTTGTCCCCGAGACCGAGCCGCCTGCGGCGGTTTTGTCATCTGTGCTGCAGGTCCTGCAACACCGCGCCGATTACCTGCGCACCGCCCAGGGCCGCAAGGCCGGGACGGGGGGCTTCCTGCTGCAGGCCCGCCCGCGCGAGGATGGCACGCCGCTCTGCCGGGTCGGGTTCACCGCGTCGAAGAAGATCGGCAACGCGGTCTTCCGCAACCGGGCCAAGCGCCGGATGCGTGCCCTTGCCCGCGAGGTCCTGGCGGGTCTCGCCCGGCCGGGCTGGGATTATGTGCTGGTGGCCAAACCAAATGCGACGGTGAGCCGCGATTACGCCCTCTTGCAAGACGATCTGCGCGGGGCCATCTCGATGGTGCACAAAGACCGCAAGTGAGGCTTTGCCCATGACGCCCGGCGCCTATCTGCTGTCCCTCCCCGTCCGCGCCTACCGCCTGGTGCTGAGCCCCCATGTCGGCCACGGCTGCCGCTACCAGCCGACCTGCTCGGTCTATGCGCTGGAGGCGCTGGAGCGTCATGGCGCGCTAAAGGGCGGCTGGCTGACCCTGCGCAGGATCGGCCGCTGCCATCCCTGGGGCGGCCACGGCTACGACCCCGTGCCCGGCGCCGACCCCGCCCATGACGCCGCCCCCCCGCACCACTGACCCCGCCACGCCCCTTTTCACGCTTTGACCACGCGCCCCGACCCCGCACGCCCCCCGGGGCGCAAGGCACTTCGGCAGCTCCCACCGCGCCACAAATCGTCGCCGAAGAAAAACCATCCCGCGCGCGACATGCCCCACAAATCCTTGGCCTTTCCCCTTGCCCCCGCGAGACGCAGCCTTTAAAGCGGTCGGCGGAGCTGTGGCCGAGTGGTCGAAGGCACACCCCTGCTAAGGGTGCAGACGGGGAACCGTCTCGAGGGTTCGAATCCCTTCGGCTCCGCCACTTGCCCCACCGAAAGTGTTCTCCCGATCCGGCTGCGGCCGGATTTTTCCGTTGTTTTCGAGGGTTATGCGGGAGAGGCTATTGACCGGCACACTACCCAGAAGGCCAGAAAGCGTTCTCTCCGCGCCGATATTCTCCAGACCTGTTGCCTTCGCCCATTCGGTTCAAAACGAGTATCTCTTTGAAATTGCTTGAATTTCGGCGATGGCGCGCCGCACATTTCGACACCAGTGGCGCTTGGCGAGATGGAACGCAACTCAAGCGTTCGCTGGCGCAGCAAGCCGCTTCGGCTGATATTGCAGGGCAACGTCACGGGCACTCTTCGCAAGTGCTAAGGGACCTACGCATCATGTAGAACGTGAGCGTTCGCGCGAAGAAAGTGTTGCCACTTTTCACCCGATCCGGCACATCCGTCGTAACCAAAACCTTATTTTCCGCATGCTTGAACAAGTTTCCCAACAGCTTCGATTGCCGCAATTACATCGGCCTTAACAATCGGCTGCGTGGGGTTGTGCGAAAGTGGGTTGAGGATGAGTTTCTTGTACTTTTTCAGTCCCTCGAAAGCAGCCTTACGAACAGCATTGCCATTTGAGTGGGCCTCGCCCTTTGTGAGCAAATCCTCGATTTTGATTTTCTGCGGATCATCCGTGTAACTGAACTGGATGTTGTGTTTGCGGCAGTAGCGGCGCAGCGTAAGCTCGCAAGCCGTGCGGGCATAGTTTGCTGCGGCGGCCGGATGATTGTCGTCGAGGAACCGGCGCGCCTGCTTCAACGTCTCAGCCACCAGATCGTCCGAACTTTCCCAGATCACCGGGCGCAGCAGGCCATCGGCGTCGAGCTTCTCGTAAATCTCGATCGCCTTCCAAGGCTCATCCGAAAGTTGCTCGCGCGCAAGTTCGAACCAGAACCGATCGTGGGTGAGCAGGATGATCTGCCACCCCTTGAACAAGTTCCCAATCAGGTCAAGAACCGGCCTACGGTGCGAATAGTCCAAGCTGACCAAGAGATCGTCGAGTACCAGCAGTTTCAACGCCTTGTCATTTTCCGGGATGCAGGCCAGGCGCCCGGCAAGATAAGTTGCGATCGCTAGCGCGGAAAGGCGCGCCTCATTTAAGAAATTTGGTGGCGCCGAGAGCGCATGGTTCCGGAACTTGACGCTTGCAGTCAGCGTCGTGTTGCTGAGTTCGCGCTCCTTGTCGTCATAGGTGACGCCAAAAAAAGTGAACCCTACAAGTTCGAGGGCATCCGGCTGAAAAACGTCTAGCAATTTGCGAAGGACAGTTTTCGCATGAGCCTCCAGCGCGGCAAGAGCCTGCTTCATCCCTTCGTTGAATCGGTCGCAGGCAACATTGACCCTTTCCGCGAAATCAGGCGGACGCCGTGTTCCCCTGCTGTAAGTCACACGGTGCTTGAGCGCCGCGTTTACTTCCGCCCAAAGTTCGCCGATCGTTCGCCTGAGCCCCCCTGCCACGGTAGCCTCGTAATCTGCGAGGAGCTTTCCTACAGCTACGGAGAACAAGTTTGGGGCGTCGTTCGCCGTCCGGCCTGTGTTCATTTCGATCAACCGCGTGTGGCTCAGAAAGGCCGACCTTCGCGCCGTATCGAGCACGGTGGCGGTCGGATGACCCGCAGCCGACCAGTGCAGTTCTGTCTTATCGGTCAGCGTAGCCTTGACGCTTGGGGAAGTCGGATTGCTGAAGACATTACCCATTGGCGAAATGTCATGCCCCTCTACCGAGAATAGTCCACGCAAGGCCCGGTAGATGGAGGATTTACCCGATCCGTTCTCGCCCCAGGCCAGCAGGTTCTTGCCGTCGAGGTGAATCGATGCCGGCGCGACGGCCGGGAATGCACGGAAGTCGGAGATGTAAATGGTCGCAATCTTCGCTGCGTTTTTTCCGCCTGGCACGGTCATTTCACGTCCGTCCCTCGATGATCCTGACCGCGTCGATGGATTGCAGGTCAAAGAGGGTGGCGTAGAGGGGGTGTCCGGGGTCGGCAAGGCAGCGGGACCAGTCATCGGCCGCGCGTGCCAGCGCTTCGCCTTGTAGCCCCGCGAGTTTTTCCAACCCCGCCTCTCGAGCGACGGCAAAGGGGTAGAGCTTACGCGCGTGCAACTCGTCGGCAAAGAACAGCTCATAAACGAAAGCGTTAATTAGGGCTTCGAGGCGGGGGCGATCAGCGCCGACCACCAAAGCAGTCACAATACTCGCCAAGAGCTCCTTATCTTCGTCTCTGCATCTCGGAATCGGAAGGTCGAGCAGAGCAGTTGGCTGCACTTCATAAAACCCACCCTCTTTATCGGCGAATACCCGTTTCGCAACGTAGTGGAGGGTGCTTGAGTTCAAAACACCTGTAATGAACTCTGCCTCTCTTGCCTCGAAACAGTAGGCCGTGTTTGCAAGATACGACTTGCCAGGATCAATTGAGAAATTTGGCCTGTCTGTAACCTTATTGGAGATAATCTTCTTTTTCTCAAAGATTGGCCAATAGGCGACATTGTCCTGAATTTCAAACCACTCGTAACTTCCGGGCTTGCGCCCAAGCCAAGGCCCCGTCCAGTCTTTTGGCTTCGGCGTCAATCTGTCTCGAAATTGGGAAAGATGGCGTTCGATCGCAGGGTAGTCCGCAAGTTGGGTTCCCCTGCGAGCAAAAATTATCCACCTTGTCGCTACTGGCGGGGACCAACGCGTTAGATCCTTTCCTTTCAGCAACGGCTTAATTAGTTCACTTGAAGACTTGTCTTCTCTGATTAGGGCTTTCCGCTCCGCATCGTCGATCTCGAAGGCATCGTTGAAACCGGTAGTAATACCCCGATACACTGTGTCGATGGTGAAGTCTTTGACCGACAGTGGCGCTGAACGAAGACGAGCTAGAATTGCCCCAGACGAGCGCGGGATAAACTGCCAATCGGTGCTGCTCAACAATTCAGCCTGAGGCATTTCAAACGCTTCAGCGGCGAATATCTCGGGGAAACGCTTAACCGATTCTTTTGGGTCCTCGCCGATAACTGGCACCCAGTTCAGCGCGCGAACGATTTCATTTGGGCCTGGCTTTCCAGGGGCCAGTTTACGTGTGCCGACGAGGATGGTGGGGTAAGCGATCGCCTCGAATACCGGCGCATCTCCGAAATCAATGATGCTTCGGATGCGCGCGTGGGTGCCCAACCAATCGCGCAGGCCCTTGCCATAGTTTATACGATACCACTTGTTTGAGGTAATGAACGCTAGCGCACCTGCTGGTTTTAACAGCCGGAGCGCTCGCTCATAGAAATAGACGTAGATGTCGGCCGTGCCGACGAAGGTCTTGTAATCCGCTTTGAGTTGGGCCTTGGCGATAACCGGCTTATCGTTCACGCGGAAGCTCTCGATTTTTTCCTGCCGGATGTAGGGTGGATTGGCGAAAGCGATGTCGAACCAGCCCTCGTCGACCGATGCGTCGAGCCCGAACATCCATTCACCGTCAAAGAAGGGCGCAAATGCGTTGGGATCAAACGGGTCCCACGCCGCAAGCTTCCGGGCATCGTCGCTGACGAATGCATGATCTCGTGTCACCTCTTCGGCGATCTCCGCGCGCAGCAGCTTGATCTTTCGCTGCTCCCGCCGTTTGGCGGCGCCATTGGCGGCGGCAAAGAAAGCGCGGTTTGCTTCGCGCAGCGCCCGCTGCTTCTTGAGCAAATCTTGGCTGACCAGCCCAGCCTGGCCGCTGCGGTGCAGCGGGGTCAGGGTATTGGCGGCGACGAACTTAGCCTCAAGGTTGGGCAGCGGCGTGATCCCACGATTGGGACGAGCGGGATCCGCCTTTTGCTCTACCGCCAGGCTGATGAAGCAGCGCAACTTGGCGATCTGCACAGCGATTGGCTGAATATCTACGCCGTGCAGGCAGCGATCGATCAGGAACAGCTTGCGGGTATAGTCCGGATAGTGGCCGCTTTCGAACTTGGCGTCGAACTCGGTGAGCGCCTCCTCGGCCTTCTCGATCTCGGCCGCGCGCTCGTTAGCGGCTGGAATGGCCTCGGCGTCAGCGAGACGGCGCTCGTAGTAAAGTCGGTTGCGTGCCTTCCACTTCTCCCCGCCGGGGTCCAGCACGTCGAGCATGTGGACCAGTTTTTGCAGCAGACCAAGTGGAAAGGCGCCGGATCCCACGGCTGGGTCGATCGCCTTGCAGCTCTCGATGGCGGCGATCAGTGCATCCACCTGGGCCGGGCTGAATTCGTGCTGGCGGCTCGCAAAGCTGAGGAGCTCACGCAAACGCTTTTCGTCTTTGCCCACTGGTGTAGCGGGCGGGACTGCCGGACGGCTTTCTAGAGCCAGCTCATCGGGAGCATTGCCAAGATCAAGCCCCTGCTGGCGTGGTTTTGCGGTCTTAAGGTCAAGTTCGGTCGGTAGTTTCGGCATCAGCCAGGCGACCAGCGCCTCGTCCACCATGAAATCGACCACCTCTCGCGGGGTGTAGAAACTGCCCGACTTATTGCGCGCTGTCGTCTTGGTGTCTTCGTTGTAGGAAGCGAGCAGGTTCTCGAATACTTTGCCAAGGAGTTCAGGATCGAGCGCGGCCTCTTCCTCTAGAGGAGTGTTTTCCTCAACGGTAAACTTGTAGCGCTCGAACAGGTCGATCAGGCCAGGGACGTCGCGCGGAGTTTTGGCCTTCTCGAACCAGCCAGACAGATCGATGCCTTTCGCGCCACCGAAGAACAGGGCGTTTGGCAGGCGTGGCTGCTTGTCGGGTTGATCAGAAAAACCATCGATGCGAAGAATCAGCCGGCCGCGCTCCCGCTCGCCGTGCCCAGCTCGAGGATCGTCACTTGCAATCTCGGCATCCAAGCATTCAAAAAGACCGCCGTTGAGGAATGGCACGCTGGCAAAAGCTTCCAACGCCTTGTTTGGTTCGCTAAACAGGGCGGCGTGGCGATAGACGTGGTGGCCGAGATAGTCCTTCGATTGTCCGCTATCGTCCTGCCGCCAGCGCCGCTCGGACATTTCGGTGTTAAGGGTGGCGAAGAACAGGTTCTGGAGTACGGCGAGGTAGTAGCTGTGGCCACCGGGCATGGCAGCGGGCGGCTCCTTCAGCAGCTTCGCCAGCGACGGTCCATCGAAAAGCGTGTCGGGAACGAGACCCTTTTCCTTGATGAACCAGACAAACATAAGTCGCGTGAGCAGGCGGATCAGCGCAATTTCTTTGGCACCCTCGCCGTTGCCCTGTCCTTTGGGAAAAGCGAGTGGGGCGCTTGTGCTGGCCCAGGCGAACCAGTTGGCCAACTCCTCGTAGAAGCGCTTGTTGAGTTCAGCAGCCGACAGGCTTTCGAGCCACAGATCGTAAAGCGCGCGGAAATCCGAAGGAGCCTTACGCCGAGCGAGTGCGGCTAGGGACAGGTCGGCCAGGATTTCGACATGGGCGCGGTGAGGCCGGGCAAGGTTGATGTCCTTGACCAGACTGATCCGGCCGCCGACTACGTCACGCGAGGCATCGCGTTGGTTAGCGCGCCGGTCGATTACAGTTAGCGTCACCCGCCCGCCGTGGCGGAATAACACAATCGCGGGCATCGCGAATCCACGATTTAGCGCACGCACGATCGTCACAAGCTGCCTGCGCGACCAGTTATCATCGTCGAGGTCGATGGCGAGGAAGACGAAGGAATCGATCGCACCGCGCTGGAAGCTCTCACCGGTGGCCGGATCGCCACCGCGCGACAGAGCCGGTAGTTCATCGCCGGTTAGCTGGAAAAGGAAATACACTGCGCGCCAGCGGTGCGTCTCGAAACGCGCTGCTTCCATGCCGAGAGCATCTAGAAAATGGGTGGGTGCGGTGGGGGCGTCCAGTGTCTTGGGGCTGCGGTAGCCCATGACATCAAGCAGCTTCCGCCCCGCGCCTGCGAGGTCAGCGTCAGCAAGCCCTGCAATTGCATCGCGGATCTGAGCAAGACGTTCTGCTGCGTGGCTCATTCTACCCCCGCGACCGGCGTGACGATGAGCCATGTAACAAGGTCATAATCCAAACTGACCCGGGCTTGTGCGGTTCCGTCGGGCACCCGCGCCCCGCGAGAGCCCGTCAGCGCTGCCAAGGTACGTGTCGCCGAAGTTTCACCGATCGAGGTGACGGCTGCGCGTATCAATCCATCGTAGCGTTCCATTTTCTCGCCGTGATCGGTCTCGTCGTCGAAAGCATTGCAAAGCGCCTCAAAAGGCTCGTCACGGCCTAGGCAGAGCGCGCGAAACGCTTCCAGAATCAGTTTGGGCTGGCCGAAGCCGAGACGAACCGCCCCATCGTCTTTCACATAAACGAGATAGTGGGGATCGAGAGGGTTGATCTTTGCCTGTTCCGGGTTCGGATCTGGCGGGCGGCGCCGAAGGCAGAAGATGACACCGGGATCGACGACGCCTCCCTTGAATTCGCTGGGCACGACTGCGTGAAGCCCTAGGGGCGCGTCGCGCAATGCCTGCTCGTTTGCGCGAGCAAAACCGAGAAGGTCCGCGCGGAAATCGTCTAGCGCGAAATCGGCCAACGTCACGCCGCCTCCAGTTTCCTCGAGGTCGAAAACCTCATCCTTCAGGCGGAGGAGTTGATCGTCGCGCCAGCGCGCGTCAACATCGGCTCCGGCGCGAGCGTTGAGCAGATCGTCTTCGCCAGTGGCCGAAAGATCGACCAGTGCCATGCGGGACTCAACGCGATCTTTGAGGTGCAAATATTTGTTCAAGTCCTCGGTCGGCCAAAAGTTAACCATTCGAATGGTAGCGTTCCGGCTACCGATCCGGTCGATCCGTCCAAAGCGTTGAATGAGACGGACCGGGTTCCAGTGAATATCCACGTTCACTAGCAGATCAGCATCCTGAAGATTCTGGCCTTCGGAAATGCAGTCGGTTGCGATCAGCAGGTCGATTTCGCCGCTGGTCTCCGCACTACGCATCGCGGCACGGCGTTTGGCGCGCGGCGCAAAGTTGACCAGCACGTCCTGAAAGCGCGCCCTGCCGAAGGTCGTCTTACAGCCATCGCCTGTCACTAGCGCTGCATGCAGCCCGCATTCACGCGCGACGGGCAGCAATTCTTCATACAGATAGCGGGCGGTATCGGTGAACGCTGTGAACAGGATGATCTTGCGGTTGGCGTCGCCGTCGCGGTTGACAGTGGGCCTATTTGCCTTGACTCGAATGATGTCCTTGAGCCGGGCCAGTTTTGCGTCGCGATCCGGTGTAATTTTGCGCGCTTCAATAGTCAGTGCGACGATGCGGTCGCGGTCGCGCGTCAGCGCCGCCTTCCACGCCGCCCGGTCGATGTGCGAGAGCTTGTATTTCAACGCGCCGCCAACCTCGAAAGCTTCTTCCAACTCGTCATCCAGCTCATTCTCGTCCGGCGCTGGCATGTCAATTGCCGCAGTCGCATCGAAGCCCTCGAGATCCTTAAGCCGTTGGTCAATGCGGGCGATCATACGATCCATCGTCAAACGGAAAGAGCTTACCGAGCTTTCCAGCCGCTTTAGGAAGCCGACTTTCATCATCGCAATGAGGTACTTTTCGCGATTGGCCTGATCGAAATTTCCACCTTTGTCATAGAAGGCACGATACTCAGGGAGCACGAATGTCAGTGGACCATAGAGCGCAAGCTCGAGCTTACCAATTGCAGAATCCACATCCTCGAAAGCCGGAAACCTACCCAGACTATCTATGTTGGCGAAGACGGATTCTGGCGCAGCTCGTTTTGGAAACCCGCCGACCCTTTCCATTGAAGCAGCGTAGTGACGTTCGACGTGCTTCCGCGAACGCGCGATGGTCACGCCATCGAGCAAGCTGAATAGAGCGGGCGGCAGCTTGTTCAGCAGGTCGCCGGCATCGCGGCTGCCGCTCTTCGCCCAATCGGCAAAGCGTCGTCTTGCACCGCCGATCAGCGCGCCGAGGTTGGGGACGCCGAGGTCCGTGAAGCCATCTCCCCTGTCGGCGGAGATCAGGTCGAGTTGGGCCTTTAGATCGCTCAGATCGTTGTTCACAGGTGTGGCCGAAAGTAGCAAAACCTTGGTCGTTATGCCGGCCTTGACGACTTCGTCCATCAGCCGTTCGTAGCGGCTGCGACGTCCGCCGACAGTCTTGTTCCGGGATGCGCTTCGAAAATTGTGTGACTCGTCGATAACGACGAGATCGTAGTTGCCCCATTCAATCCGCGTGAGGTCAATGTCACCGACCTTGCCCTTCTCACGCGAAAGATCTGTATGAGACAGGACGGTGTAGCCGAACCTATCCTCGCGAAGGGGGTTCATCTCGCTGTTATTGGTTGCGAGGTAGTCGGTCCAGTTCTCGCGAAGCTTCTTCGGGCAGAGCACCAGTACGTTCTTGTTGCGCTTCTCGAACCACTTGATGACGGCCAAAGCAGTGAAGGTCTTGCCCAAACCCACGCTGTCCGCGAGGATGCAGCCGCCGTGTTTTTCGATCTTGGCGAGCACGGCGCGCAAGCCGTCGCGTTGGAAATCGAACAACTTGCGCCAGATCGCGGTCTGCTCGAACGCAGTCTGCTGGATCAGCGCCTCTTCTGCCGCTTGGTCGGTCAGGAAGTCACCGAACAGGTGCAGCAATGTCTTAAAATAGACAAATTCGGGCGCTGCGTGGGCGTAGCTGGCTTGGAGTGCGCGTAGCACTTCCTCTCGAACGTCTTCGGTCAGGCCGGTGTCGTTCCATAGCTCGTCAAACCAGGCGAGCAGGTCCTCCCGGTCGCGATCACTATCGACGATCAAATTGAGTTCGATGTTCGGCGAGTCACCGAGTCCGAGCCCATTGATCGTGAAGTTCGAACTGCCGAGCACCGCGTGTGGGCGGCGTCCATCATCGATATGTATGAGCTTTCCGTGCAGTAGGCCGGAGCGCTTGACCGACCGTATTTCGACACGATCTTTGATCCATCGGGCGCATCGCAACGCGGCGGCCCGTTGTCGGATTTGCTCGTTTAGGCGCAGCCCGGACTCGTCAAACGAGAAAGCGGGCGGCACCAGACCCGCATTGTCCGCGTCCTTCAGAAACCTTGGCTCGCCGAACAAGAAGCGCATATGCCCGACGCTGTCCAGCGTCGCGCGGAGACGATCGTAGGCGAAGGTTGTGAAATAAGCGGAGACAACGGACAGACGGCTGTCGGGAACCGCGCGCTCAGTGATGAAATCGTGGACAGCCCCTCTGCTACGGTTATCCTTGATGCCTGATCGTCCTGTTTTCAAGCCCACTCCTAATCCAACTTCGCTGATGCCAGCTGTGTCGACACCTTCAAAGACCAGGCGCGGACGCTTCATTGGCTACCATTCGCTGGCCCTTTGTTCCCCGGTACCTCCCCGCCTGCGCGTCCAGCCTGCAAGGAAAGTCGTTCAAATTCTTCCATCGAGACGACCACCACGACTCCGCGCCCGTGTTTTTCAATCAGCACCGGCTCCGCACGCGCGGTGTCGATCAGAAGGCCGAAGCCGTTCTTTGCTTCTCGCGCAGACATCGTTTTCATCGTCGAACCCAGCCGAAACTCGATTGAGCCATTTAGGACGAAATGGCTCTTTCTGGCAATGGTCTTGTTCCGGTCAATCGATCACCGTAGTCGCTAATCCCTTGGTTCTACGTCGACTTCGCGGCCTTCGCACTTCTACTTGCCGAACTCTGTCAATTGAATGAGAAGGGCAATTATCTGGTGCCGCTCAGCTGCTCTGCCCATTCTGCAAAGAACGGCTCGAGTACACGCGCCAGCGTCACCTCCGGGCCTTGCCTACCGTCCAGAATCGCCTCGACGATGTCGGGCGCGAGCAGGGTCAGGCGCAGGACGCGGGTCATGTAGGACGCTGCGATAGCTTCGTGCTCTGCCAACTCAGCCATGGTGGCGAACTCGCCCGACTCCAGCATGCGTTTCCAGCGGAAAGCCCGCGCCAGCGCCTTAACCAGAGTGCTGTCCGCCCGGCACGATTGCGTGGCACCCTCGGGCAGCCAGATCTCTTTCCGCCCGCTGCGCTTTACAAGGCGGAACGGCACATGCACGCTGATCGTGTCGGAGATCGGCATTGTCCGCGTCACGCAGCTTCTCCCACTTCCGGACGCATTTCGCGCGCCAGCCTAGCCAGTCCATCCACGCGCAATCGAACGTTCAATCCTTCGGTGCCGATGTCGACACGTTCAACCAGCAGCGTCACGATGCGGGCCTGCTCGGCAGGGAACAACTCGTCCCACAGCGGATCAAGCCGGGTCAGGGCTGCGTGGGTCTCAGCCTCATTGATCCCCACATCTTTCTCACGGGCCGCCTTCCAAGTTCCCGCGACGATTTCGGGTTGGCGGAACACGATGCGCATCTGGTCAATGACGGCAGCCTCGATCTCGTCAGCGGGCACGCGGCCCACGGGGCACGATCCGGCGCCATGCTTCAGCACCGTCTGGCTGACATAGTAGCGGTATAGCCGCCCGCCCTTGCGGGTATGGGTCGGTGAGAACGCTGCACCATCGGGACCGTAAAGCAATCCCCGCAGTAACGCGGGCGTGTCGGCGCGGGTCCGAGCCGCGCGCTTGCGCGGGCTTTCCGTCAGGATGGCGTGGACCTTGTCCCAAACCTCGCGTTCAATGATCGCCGCATGCTCGCCGGGATAGCTGGTTCCCTTGTGGACCGCCTCCCCGATGTAGACCCGGTTGTTCATCATCCGGTAGATGAACTTCTTGTCGATGCGATGGCCACGGCTGGTGGTGACGCCCCGTTCGGCCAGTTCGCGCGCCAGTTCGGTGCCAGATCCAATCTCGACGAACCTGGCGAAGACCCAGCGAACATGGGCAGCATCAACGGGGATCTCGACCAGTTTCCGATTTTTCACCTCGTAGCCCAGCGGCGGGCAGCCGCCCATCCACATGCCTTTCATCCGGCTGGCGCGGACCTTGTCCCGGATCCGTTCGGCCGTAACCTCACGTTCGAACTGGGCGAAGGAAAGTAGGATGTTCAGCGTCAGCCGCCCCATGGAAGTGGTTGTGTTGAACGATTGCGTCACCGAAACGAAGGTCACGCCGTTGCGGTCGAACACCTCGACCAGCTTGGAAAAGTCCATCAGCGATCGTGACAGGCGGTCGATCTTGTAGACGACCACAACGTCAACCAGCCCATCCTCGATGTCGGCCAACAGCAGCTTCAGGCCGGGGCGTTCCAAGGTTCCGCCGGATATGCCACCATCGTCATACTGATCGCGAACCAGCACCCAGCCCTCGGACCGTTGGCTGGCGATGTAGGACTCGCAGGCTTCCCGCTGGGCATGCAGGCTGTTGAACTCCTGCTCCAGCCCTTCTTCAGATGATTTGCGGGTGTAGACGGCGCAGCGTAGCTTGCGGACGACAGGTTTGTTCATGCCGTCCTCCGATGGTTTTTCAGCCCGAAGAAGACCCAGCCGTTCCAGCGCGTGCCGGTAATGGCGCGCGCGATGGCAGAAAGCGACTGGTATGGCCGGCCCTGCCATTCAAAGCCACCTTGAGTCACAGTGACGATCTGTTCGACGCCCTGCCATTCGCGCAGCAACCGGGTGCCGGTGATAGGGCGGTCGCGATCTGCGCGGATCCGGCGCGTCGTGATATTACCGCCATCATGCTGTTCGCCCAAGGCTTCCAACCGCTTGATGATTTCGGGCTTCAGCCCGCCATAGGCCAGTTCCTGAATGCGGTATGCAAGGCGGCTTTCCAGGTAGCGGCGGTTGAACGGCGGCGGTTCGGTTTCGAACAGGTCGCGCCACTGCGCCTTCAGGTCGGGCGTCGATGTGGTCTTCAGCGCGGCCAAGCGCGCAGGGATGGGGTCAGGCTTGTTCATGCATTTCTCCCGTGGGTTGGAGTTGCATGAAGGCATTGGTCGGGCAGACAGTGTAGGCAACTTTCTCCAGTCTGGTCAGAGACTTCGCCCCTTTCGCGCATCCGGAGGCGGATCAGGCCGAGGGCCAGCAACCCGCACAGTTCACTGCGGCGCTGGGCCGGGGTCATCTGGTTGGGCAGCAGGGCGTTGGGGCGCTTCATTAGGATTTTCATGCATGATTGGTTGGATAGGTAAGCGCTACGCGGTTTCCTGAAAATCACAATGCAAATCAGTGTCTTATCTGGTTTTCGCGCAATCATTCGAAATGATGCATAGTTGCCATACGCCCCGAGATCGCCCTTGGCGTGCATGATTTGACCTTAACAACGCTCATAAAGCGAATCATGATCTGCAGAGGGCGAAGCAGTACGACGGAGCGCTCGGCGTTGCGTAGCTTTCAGTTGGCGGGAAATGACATTTCGTTGGTGGATTTGAACGATGGTTGAGAGTTGAAACGATGGGCCATCAGCGACTTGGAAAACTGCCGGCCTATCGTCTATTGCCTGAGATCATTCAATACTTGGTCGATGGGGGAATGCCGACAGAGGACATTGTCGATCAAATCACCAATTTCGGACAAGAAGCCCTAAGTTTCGCGCTCAAGGACGATGTGTTCATCGAAGCACTTTGGCTTCTGATCCGTTTGCCCCAGGCCGCAGCTAGCAAAGATCCTGTCGCGGCACTCGCCGAGTTGGGTATCAAGGGTTCCCCGTTATCTTCGATTGCCGAAATTCTTTTCCAGTACGATCAGACAGTCGAGCGGGCACAGCGCCGAGTTCACCAAGGGACCACTGACCTCGGCGAGATCGCGCGCCGAGCCGGACTGTCGGCTCTGGCCGAAGGGCTTCAATCGAACCTGCCATCTCTTTGGAGTCCCGGCACGGCGGATGTGGAGGCGGCGCTCAAGGGACTGAAGGGGACAGAGAAGTTCGCCGGGCTGGCGCACACTTTCTACTCCAGCTTCGTCGACCGTGTTATTCATTACTATGTTGACCGAAATCTACACCGCATGGTCGGTCCCGACCGGATCGCGCGTTCGATCCATGATCTTGAAACATTCAATGGCGCGATCCGGCGCCATTGCAATGAGTCCGCGCTGATCATGCGAACCTTCGCAAGGGATTGGCTGGGCAAAAATCACTATAGGGACGGGAAGGCCATTTCTCGCGCCGACGTGCGGGCTTTTTCCTCGCATGCCGTGGAAAAGATCCGAACCGAACTTGCAATTAGAAAAGGGAAACCATGAAGCAACACGTGATCGAGTGCGGAGTGGATGCGCCGTCTTCGGAAGGCGCTATTGCCATGAACGTTCACGGCCCATCAAAAAATGTGAACTTGCGCATCGATTATATCAGCCGGACGATGCTTGCTAATCTTCCCGACCTGTTGATCGATCTTCTGGAAATCGCCTCCTACGTCTATTGTGCCGACCAGCGACTGGACCGAGGAACTGATCAACTTTCGAAGTTCGGCGAAAACTGGCGGCGCAGCCTAAAGTTCTTCATCCCGGTGCGTCAGTTGCAGGTTTGGCAAGACAGCGAAGTCCGGGACGCACTGGTCGAAACGTTGGGTTTCCTTTCAGACGACACCTACTTGTTCGAATTCCGGCAGGCCATGGCTCCGGTCCAGGCTAAGGAACTGTATTTCCGCGACCTGATCGACCCGGAAGACGAGCACGATGACGTCGCGCTGTTTTCGGGTGGAGTCGACTCCTTCGCGGGTGCGGTCACGGACTTGGTCGCCAACGGTAGGTCGCTCACCCTTGTCGGACATTATTCGTCGACCAAGGTCCGTAATGTCCAAGAGCACCTGATTGCCGAACTGAAGCGAAGGGGCCATGATCGGCGTCTGTCATTCATACCGGTCTGGGTAAGCAACGAAAACGTCTCAGCGCGGGAATACACGCAACGGACGCGTTCGTTCCTATTTGCTTGCCTTGGTCTGGTTGTCGCCCGGATGTCTGGCAAGGATACATTCAGCTTCTATGAGAACGGCGTGGTCAGCATCAACCTCCCGCTCGCCGGGGACGTGATCGGCGGTCGGGCAACCAGGACGACCCATCCGAAGGTACTTCGCGGACTTGAAGGCCTGTTCTCGCTCCTGCTGGATTGCCAGATCCGGATTCAAACGCCTCTTCAATGGATGACCAAGAAGGAAGTGACGCAGCTGATCGAGGCAGGGGGGATGGTCGATCTTTTGAACAAGACGGCCAGCTGCACACGGCCGCGAAAATGGAACGAGAAACAGAAGCACTGTGGCCTTTGTTCGCAGTGCATCGACCGTCGCTTCGGCATCTTGGCAGCTGGGCTGGGGGACCACGAAGCATCCGACCTTTACATGAACGACCTACTACTCGCTAACAGAAACGATGGCGACGATTTGAGGATGGCGCTGGCCTATGTGACACTGTTCAAGAAGGTCTCTGCGACGTCGAAGGAACGGTTCCTCGTCGACTTCTCCGAAATCGTATCCGCCGTCGGGCATTTTCCTGACATGCCAGCCTCCGTCGCGGGCGATCATCTCTATGACCTGTTTCAGCGGCATGCCAAGGCAGTCGAAGATGTGATTTCCTCGGCGGTCAAAGAGCACAGTACGGCCCTTTACCGGAACGAAATTCCACCAGCTTCTCTTCTTGCTGCTTGTTACAGCAGTAAGGTCGTCGAACAGACCCCACCCTCGAACTACGACGCGGAGGCCAAGGCATTCATGGATCGGCTTTCAGCACCGATTCTGGAATTCGCATTCGACAAGGACCAGGAACGCGTCCAATTCCGTGGCGGGCTGGCCTTGGACGGGACCAACTACAAATTGGTCGGCGCGCTGATCGAATCCTTCAGGGTGGCAAAGGGAAACCGGTTAGAAGTACCGTACTTGCCAGCGCCGGATCTGGCGACGGCGCTGAATATTTCTGACCAGGCAATGCGCACACAGATCACGCGCCTGCGCAACGCCATCGAGCCGTTGGCGGTGTCGATGGGCATTCCGATGGGGCAGGACACGTTCATTGAGAACAAAGAGCGGTCCGGGTACCGAATCAATCCCAGCTGCCGCGAGATTTCGGTCGCCGACATTCTGGATAAGACGCCTCTGTAAGGCCGCGCCGAAGGGCGGTTGTCACAACCGGCCGAGCCCAATGTCACAACTGGCTTTGTTCGGCCCCGGTTTTCCGGGGCTTTTTCTTGTCTGGATGTCACAAGAAAATCCAAGCCTGATTATATCAAGCCAAGCGTAACCCGTTGAAAATGAACGTATGTCCAAGTGCCTCGGCGCTGCTGGACATACCCGGAGGCAATTCAACGGAGACCAGCATGTCACTCAGGCATCTGAACCAGATCAATCTCGCCGATCGCTGGAACATTTCGCACCGCACCCTCGAACGGTGGCGCTGGGCCGGTGAAGGTCCGCGGTTCGTCAAACTGGGCGGCCGGGTCGTCTATCGCCTCGAAGACGTCGAAGCCTTCGAACGTGATCAGGTGCGCGCAAGCACATCGGCCAAGCCCGAACTCAAGTCGGCGTGAGGGGGCGGTCATGAACATCCCCAACCGCATCACCCTCAATGACCTGCGCGGCATGCAGGTCGGCGCCATCGCCGCACTTTCGGGCGAAGAACTCGCCCCTCTGCGTCTGGAAGCCGAAGACCAACTGCGCACCGCAAAGGGCCTCTGCGACTGGCTCGATGGGGCGATCGCGCTGAAGTACGGCGACCGGGCCCATGCCGCGCGCAATGCCGATGGCAAAGACACCGGCACGATCCGCTTCGCCGATGGCGCCGTGACCGTGGTCGCTGAACTGCCCAAGCGGGTCGATTGGGACCAGGCGAAGCTCGCGTCCCTTGTCGAGGGCATCAAGGCGGATGGCGACGATCCCACGGAGTACGTCGACATCTCCTTTGATGTTGCCGAGCGCAAGTACTCCGCCTGGCCCGCGCATATCCGCATGGCGTTCGAGGGCGCGCGCACGGTGCGGACCGGCAAACAGCGCTTCCGCTTTTCCCAAAATGACGAGGTGACGAAATGATCGGCCAGAGCAAACTGGGCCAGCTGCGCGCGCGCCATTATGGCCTCGAGAAGCTGCCGGAAACTGTCCGGATCCCCGCGTTGGGCAACCGCCGCGAAGAGACGGTCAAGCCGATCGAAACCGCGACCGTGGACGATCTGGCCTTCGCGCTCATCGCACTGAACGAACAGTCCTCGGTCCTCTACCGCGAGATCGATGCTTTGCGGACCTTGCAGGATGAAGCGCGCAAAGTCGGCGCTCGGGGCGCAGACATTGCAGGCGATGCATTGATTGCAGCGAAGGGGGGCAAGTAATGGCCCTCCCGATCATCAGCGCCGACGAACGGCTGGCGCAGCGCAAGGGTATCAAGGGCTGCATCTTTGGCCGGTCGGGCATCGGCAAAACCAGCCTGCTGTGGACACTGAATGCCCCCACGACCTTGTTCATGGATCTCGAAGCCGGGGATTTGGCGGTCGAGGGCTGGGATGGCGACACGCTGCGGCCCCGCACCTGGAAGGAATGCCGCGACTTCGCCGTGTTCATCGGCGGGCCGAACCCGGCGCTTCGCGAGGACCAGCCCTACAGCCAGGCCCATTTCGATGAGGTCTGCGGCCGCTTCGGCGATCCGGCCGTGGTGGATCGCTACGAGACCATCTTCATCGACAGCATCACTGTGGCGGGGCGGCTCTGCTTTCAGTGGTGCCGGGGTCAGCCCGAGGCATTCTCGGATAAGACCGGTAAACCGGACATCCGAGGTGCCTACGGGCTGCACGGCCGCGAGATGATCGGGTGGTTGACCCACCTGCAGCATGCACGCGGCAAGCATGTCTGGTTTGTGGGCATCCTTGACGAGAAGCTGGACGACTTCAATCGCAAGGTCTTTCAGCCGCAGATCGACGGCAGCAAGACCGGCCTCGAACTGCCGGGCATCGTCGATCAGGTCATCACTATGGCCGACATTGCCGATGCCAATGGCCAGCCCCAGCGCACCTTCGTCTGCCAGACGCTGAATCCCTGGGGCTATCCGGCCAAGGATCGTTCGGGGCGTCTAGCCATGGTCGAGGAACCCCACCTCGGGCGGCTGATGGCCAAGATCCAGAGCCCGATCCGGCCCGCGCAGGAACGTTTGAATTACCCGACCATCGCCACGGCCGATCCTGCCACTGCGGAGGTGCCGGTCAATGGCTGACCGCATCTCGACAGGCCCGATGTCCCGATCCGGGCCCCGCGATGGCTTTTCCTGTTTGACGCCGCCGCGCGTCCTGACCTCCAACTGAAAGGATCCGTGCCATGTCCGGTATCTGGAACGACTTCAACTCTGCCCAATCCAACTCCAACGTCATCCCGAAGGGCACGCTGGCCAAGGTGCGCCTGACCATCCGTCCCGGCGGCTTCGATGATCCCTCGCAAGGCTGGACCGGCGGTTTCGCCAAGCGCGCCGCGACCGGTGCGGTCTATCTCGACGCCGAATACACGGTGGTCGACGGGCCCTATGCGCGGCGCAAGGTCTGGTCGCTGATCGGTCTCTACAGCCCCAAGGGTCCGGACTGGGCCAACATGGGCCGCAGCCTGATCCGCGGCATCCTGAACTCGGCACGTGGGATTTCCGACAAGGACAACTCGCCCGAAGCGCAGGCCCGCCGCCGCATCAACGGGTTCGGCGATCTGGACGGGCTGGAATTCGTGGCCCGGATCGACATTGGCCAGGACACCAACGGCGACGACAAGAACGAGGTGCGGGGCGCTGCCACTCCCGATCACCGCGACTATGCCGCCGTGATGGGGACCGTTGCCATGCCGATCGGCACCTCTGCCCCGCAGGGCTATGCCCCGCAGCAGACGGTGGCCGCCCGTCCCAGCCAGCCCGCTTCCGCCCCCGGCAATGTCGGGCGGCCGAGCTGGGCCCAGTAAGGAGGGATCGGCCATGCGTCTGCGCCCCCGCCAGAAAACCTTCGTCGAGCGCAGCGTGGCTGCGCTCGCCTCCCGCGGCAACACGCTGGGCGTGGCACCCACCGGCGCGGGCAAGACCATCATGCTGTCGGCGGTCACCGGCGAGATGATCGGTGACGGTGCCAAGGCCTGCGTGCTCGCACATCGCGACGAGTTGACCGCCCAGAACCGGGCCAAGTTCCAGCGGGTGGTGCCGGGGATTTCCACGTCGGTGATCGATGCCACCGAGAAATCCTGGGGCGGCCAGGTAGCCTTCGCCATGGTGCCGACGTTGGCACGGGCGTCGAACCTCGCCGACATGCCGCGCCTCGATCTGCTGGTGATCGACGAAGCGCATCACGCGGTCGCCGAGAGCTACCGTCGCATCATCGACAGGGTGCGCGATGCCAATCCCGATGCCCGGATCTTCGGGGTCACGGCGACGCCGAACCGGGGTGACAAGAAGGGGCTGCGCGAGGTTTTCGACAATGTCGCCGACCAGGTGCGGCTGGGTGAGTTGATCGCCTCGGGCCACTTGGTGCCGCCCCGGACCTTCGTTATCGACGTGGGCGTGCAGGCCGAGTTGCGGTCGGTCCGCAAGACCCTTTCGGATTTCGACATGGCCGAAGTCGCGGGCATCATGGACCGCGCCCCCGTCACCGATGAGGTGATCCGGCACTGGAAGGAAAAGGCGGGCGACCGGCAGACCGTGGTATTCTGTTCCACCGTTGCCCATGCCGAACACGTTGCCGAAGCCTTCCGCGCGGCGGGGATCACGGCGGCGCTGATCCACGGCGATCTGGCGTCCGACACCCGCAAGGCGATCCTGGCCGACTATGCGGCGGGCAGCATCCGCGTCATCGTCAATGTGGCCGTGCTGACCGAGGGCTGGGACCACCCGCCCACCTCCTGCGTCGTGCTGCTGCGCCCCAGTTCCTACAAGTCCACCATGATCCAGATGGTCGGGCGTGGCCTGCGCATCGTGGATCCGGAAGAACACCCCGGCATCGTGAAAACCGATTGCGTCGTCCTGGACTTCGGCACTTCCAGCCTGATCCACGGCACGCTGGAACAGGATGTCGATCTGGAGGGCAAGACCGAGGCTGGTGAGGCCCCGACCAAATCCTGCCCCGGCTGCGGCGCGGAGATCCCGCTGGCCGCAACCGAATGCCCGCTCTGTGGCGAGGTTTTCCCGCGGGAGGACGAAGACGGCGAAGGCGGTGGTGTAGCGCCGCTGTCGGGTTTCATCATGACAGAGATCGACCTGCTGAAGCGGTCCAGCTTTGCATGGGTCGACCTTTTCGGAACCGATGATGCGATGATGGCCACCGGCTTCACCGCTTGGGGCGGCATCTTCTGGCTGGACGGGGTCTGGTATGCCGTGGGCGGTGGCAAGAATGAGCGCCCGCACTTGCTGGGTGTCGGCGAGCGCACCGTGTGCCTCGCGCAGGCCGACGACTGGCTGAACACCCACGAAACCGACGAAAGCGCCTTCAAGACCCGTTCCTGGCTGCGCCAGCCGCCGACCGAAAAGCAGCTGCAATACTTGGCCCCCGAATGCCGCCATGACTTCGGCCTGACGCGCTACCGCGCCTCGGCGCTGATGACCTTCGGCTTCAATAAGCGCGCCATCCGCCAGTTGATCGACGGCGCGGCCAGCCCCGAACGGAGGGCGGCATGACCCATGACCTCCATCACCATCATTACGGCCGAGGACCGGCGGCGGCCATGGCATCCGCGTGGAACACTCTGTGCTGTCTGCCGGCAACCAAGCCATGGCTTTGGCTGGTTCGATCCGCACCGCTCGAAGCGGCCCCGGCCATCGGTCTGGTTCTGCTCGATGTCCTGCCAAGGCTACTGGACGCGTTTGGCGCGGGAGCGTGTGGCCATGGTTGACCTGACCGATGAAGAGCGCGCGGCCATCGCCGCCACCATGAAGCGCGTCGCCTTGCTGATGGACGAGATCGGCTGGGCTACCCCTCTGGGTGGTCTGACCGAGGCGCAAGTGCGTGCCCTGATCGAAGAGGCCGTCGAGGGTTTCCGCGAAGCCATGTCCGACATCGCCAAAGCCAATGCGCCGGAGGTGCCGTTTTGACCCTCGATTACAATTCTCGCCCCAGCTTCGCCGACCGGGTCAACGCCGCCGTCGATCGCGCCCTGACTGCCGATCAGGCGACCCGCACGCCCCGCGACTATCTTGGCGGGTCCCGCCTTGGCCATGCCTGCGAGCGCGCCCTGCAGTTTGAATTCACGGCCACGCCGAAAGACGATGGCCAGGACTTCAGTGGTCAATCGCTGCGCATCTTCGCCATCGGCCATGGGCTTGAAGACCTGGCGGTCGCCTGGCTGCGCGGTGCAGGTTTTGACCTCTACACCCGGAAGGGCAACCGGCCCGATGGCGGCCAGTTCGGCTTTTCCATCGCGGGCGGGCGCATTCGGGGCCATGTCGACGGCATCATCGCTGCTGGCCCTGTGGGTTTCGATCTCGCCGTTCCCGCGCTCTGGGAATGCAAGACGATGAACGCCAAGAACTGGCGGGCCTGCGTCAAGGACGGCGTGACGAAATCCAAACCCGTCTATGCCGCGCAAATCGCCGTCTATCAGGCCTACATGGAAGCCAGCGTGCCAGGCATCAGCGCCGCGCCCGCCGTGTTCACCACGATCAACAAGGATACGGCCGAGTTGCACCACGAGCAGGTGCCCTTCGATGCCGATCTTGCGCAGCGCATGTCGGATCGCGGGGTGCGGATCCTTCAGGCAACCGATGCGGGCGAGTTGCTGCCGCGCATCGCCGCCAGCGCCGATTTCTTCGAATGCCGCTTCTGCCCTTGGGCGGCACGTTGCTGGAGCCTCGCGCCTTGACCAGTGACATCGTGCATTTCAACCCCTGGACGGACTTCAACGACGGGCCGCCGACTGCGACCCCCTCCGGCTGTGATCCCGACCCGGATCAGATCTCCATCTTCCTCGACACCGTGTTCAGCTGGTGCGAGGGGCTGATCCCGCTACGCGGCTTCGTCGACAGGGGTCAGGGCCGGGACGGCAAGCCGCATAACATCTGGATATCGGCAGACACGACCGCCCGCGAAAAGCTGGCGACCTTCGCCGCATGGGCCAACCGTGAAGGCGCTGCGGTCTATGTCATCCCCGGCACGGTCGCCGAACAGGGCCAGGCCCGCGCCGCCGATGTGCTGCAGATGCAGGCCATCGTGGTCGACCTCGACGCGGGCGACATCCCGGCCAAGCTGGATTACATCGTCAGCCACGTTGGGGTGCCCACGCTGATCGTGGAAAGCGGTGGACGCACGCCCGAGGGTGCTGCCAAGCTGCATGTCTGGTGGAAACTGACCGAACCCGCCGAGGGCGAGGATCTGGCCACCCTGTGCCGCCTGCGCGGCGATATCGCCATCAAGGCCGGCGGCGACACCCATTTCCGATCAGCACACCAGCCGATCCGTGTCGCGGGAACGGTCTACCACAAGCACGGGCACCAGCGGCTGGTGCAAATCCGCGACCACCATCCGATCGAAGTCGATCTGGCCGACTTCGCGGAACGGGTGGCCGACATGCCGCCGCTGCTGGGCGTGGGCATGACCAGCACGCCGCTGCCCGCCGCCAAGCCGAGCGTCGACGCCATCCTGACTACCCCGGTGCGTGAGGGTGCGGTGGATGACTGGTCGCGGTTTCAGGGGGCGAGCGCCGCCATCGGCCATTACATCCGCCTGGTGCACGACGGCCGCATTGACCCTGCCGAAGGCTGGGAAGCGATCTGCGGCTACAACGCTGCCATGCTGCGCCCTGAATGGCCGCTCGATCGGTTGCAGGCCGAGGCAGAACGGCTGTGGGCCCTGCATGTGAAGCGCAACGGCCCGCCGCTCATTCGCGCGGCCCGCATGAACGCCCCCGCCAGCCCGTTGCAAACCTTCAGCCTTGGCGCGCTGCTCGATGATCGCAGCCCCATGCCCGATGACATCATCTCGCCGCGTGTGCTGACGCCGGGCGGACTACTGGTGCTGGGCGGCGCGCCGAAGGTCGGCAAGAGCGACTTCCTGATCTCGTGGCTCGTCCACATGGCGGCAGGCGTGCCGTTCCTAGGCTTCACGCCGCCCCGGCCGCTGCGCGTGTTCTATCTGCAGGCGGAAATCCAGTATCACTACCTGCGTGAGCGAATGCAGCAGATCAGCTTGGCCCCCGGGGTGATCGCGGCCGCACGCGACACCTTCATCGCCACTCCGAAACTGAAGCTGCTACTGGATGCCGACGGTGTTACCCGCATCGCCGAGGCAATCCGGGCGGCTTTTCCCGATGCGCCACCCGACATCATTGTCATCGATCCGATCCGCAACCTGTTCGATGGCGGCCCGGATGGCGGCGGCGAGAACGACAACACTGCCATGATGTTCTTCCTGAAGGACCGGGTCGAGGTGCTGCGCGAAGCGGTCAGTCCGGACGCCGGCGTGATCCTCGCACACCACACCCGCAAGGCGGCCAAGCATCAGGTCAAGGACGATCCCTTCCTTGCCCTCTCCGGCGCCAGCGCGCTGCGCGGCTTCTATACCTCGGGGCTTCTCATGCACCGGCCCGACGAGGACAGCACCCAGCGTCGCCTGGAAATCGAGTTGCGCAATGGCCCCACGCTGCCCGGCAAGCTGATCGACAAGGTGGCGGGGCGCTGGGTCGAATTGAACCCGATGAACGAGCGGCTGGTGCGCAAGGAGGTTGGGGCCAAGTTCGACGCCGAACGGCTGCGCAAGCACGATGTCATCCTTGGCATGCTCCTCGATGAGGCGGCGGGCGAACGGCTCTACACCGCCATGCAGTTCGCCGAGACCTTCGAGAACCGGGGTGGTCTGGGCAGCAAACACACCATTCGCGAGCGCCTCTCTGTGCTCGCCACCAAGGGTTTCGTGAAGTTCCTGCGCGACCCCTCCGGCTTTGGCTTTCCCGTCACCCGGTCACGGTTCGGCTATCTCTGCGTGGAAGGCATGCAGTTCGGTTTGCCCGTCGAGGAGGTCGATCCGACCACTGGCGAGGTCACCACGACCGCCCGTCCGGTCCTGCCCAGCCACTTCAAATGCCCCCAGTCCGGGCTCAGCCTGCAGGTCGAAAATCCGGCTGTCTGGGTCTACCAGGACAGGCCGGAAGACGACCTAACTCATATGAGTGAGGCCTGACTCATATGACAGCGCCAACTGTGCACTCAATGAAATCAACGGGTTACGCGCAAATAAGAGTTAGGTCCCTAACTCATGCCCGAAGACTTCATGAAGTCTTATTCCCCAACAAAATCAACGTGTTGATTCGGTTCGAACAGTTAGGTGCTGAACCCCCATACTACGTATGGGATGGCCCCACCCAAGGGTGGGCCACTCATCCCATGCGTAAGGGCCTGGCGCGCGGGCCGCCCTGACAGGTCTCCCCATCCCCCGATCCGACGACGGCGGCCCGTACCGCCAAGCACATGACCGCCGTCGTCTTCTGCCCGACCAGCCCCCCAAGACAGGAGAGCCATCATGGCTGCGACGACTCTGATCCCCAATTCCGACAGCGCAAGGTTTGAATTGCTGCCCGTCACCAGTTCAAGCCACCACTGCATCCTCGCCCTCGATCTGGGCACCACCACAGGCTGGGCCCTGCGCGGCCACGACGGTCTGATCACCAGCGGCACCGCCAGCTTCCGCCCCGGTCGCTTCGACGGCGGCGGCATGCGCTACCTGCGGTTCACCAACTGGCTGGGAGAGCTGGACCGCCTGTCCGGTCCCATCGCCGCCATCTGGTTCGAGGAGGTCCGCCGCCATGTCGCGACCGATGCGGCCCATGTCTATGGCGGGCTGATGGCCACGCTGACCGCATGGGCCGAACTGCGGGGCGTGCCCTACGAGGGTGTGCCGGTCGGCACGATCAAACGCCACGCAACCGGCAAGGGCAATGCCGACAAGGACGCGATGATCGCCGCTGCCCGCGCCCGTGGCTTCAGCCCCGCTGACGACAACGAGGCTGATGCCATCGCGCTTCTGCTTTGGGCCATTGCAACGAATGGGGGTGTCGAATGAGGTGGCATCCCCACGGCTACGGCGGCCAGCGCCGCGACCCCGATCAGGTCAAGCGCGAAGGTTGGCACGAACAGGGCGTGCTGGCGGTGTCGGCCGACGATCAGCGTCTGACATGGCCGGAGCGCGAACTGGTCCGCCAGCTTGGGGAGAAGCTCTACGGGCGACGCCCGATGGGAAAGGAGGTTCGGCATGGCTGACCGCATCTGGACGGCCGAGTGCGTGGCCGATCATTTCGAGGAGGCGTTCCGCACTCTGCGCAAACTGCCCCCGGTCAAGGCGCAGGGGTTCTTCAACGCCTGGCCGCAGATCGTGCGTACCAGCCGCGAGATCGCCGCGATGGAGCCTGAGCCGATGCGGGTCTGGCCATCGGCCGCAGCCATCACGCGGCTGGAGCAGACCTCGGACTGGGTGCTGTGGATCGAGGAGGCCGAGCGCAAGCTCGTCTGGTCCCGCGCCGCACGCGTCCCATGGAAGCAGATCAGCGGCGAGATAGGCTGCGACCGCACCACCGCGTGGCGGCGCTGGCAGCTGGCGCTGACCAAGATCGCGGCGCGACTGAATGCGTGAGCGACTCCAATGTGTTGCAACACTTTTCCCTTCGACATCTGCAACATGTTCGTGCTATTCCGAAGGCAAGATGGGGAGAGTGCGCCGAAGGGTTCACTCTCCCCTTTGCTTTTGGGCGGATGCGGTTGGATTTCGGGTTGGCTTCCGGGGTCCGGGAAGGGTCCAACCGGGGTCCATCCCGCTAACCCACTGATTTCTGGTTCCTTCCTGGCCATATTCGTATGCTGGCGGGCGAAGCGCGGCACATCGCTAGCGACAGGGCCGGATTTTTGGGAAGCCACCCGGAAGCCACCGCCGCCTGAACCCGCCTGAAACACCGCAAAATCAAACCCTTGAAGCTGGACGCCTCCGGTGGCCGCTGGACCCCGCGTGGAGTCCAGACTGGACCCCGGAGTCCGGAAGCCAGGGGTATCCACCCTGATCCGAGGAATGACCCGACGATGACGCTGAGCTTTGCCCCGGATCGCATCGAGATGTGGCCACTTGCCAAGCTCCAGCCCTATGCCCGCAATGCCAAGGCGCATGGCGCGGATCAGGTTGCGAAGATCGCCGCCAGCATGGCCGAGTTCGGCTGGACCGTGCCCTGCCTCGTGGCAGAGGATGGCGAGTTGATCGCGGGTCATGGCCGGGTGCTGGCGGCGACGCAGCTGGGGCTAACCGAGGCACCGGTGATCGTGCTTGGGCATCTGACCGAGGCGCAGCGGCGGGCCTACCGGATCGCGGACAACAAGCTGACGGAGTTGGGCACCTGGGACGAGGCGCTGTTGTCAGCGGAACTGAACGACCTGCTGGCAGAGGATTTCGACCTGTCGCTGGTCGGCTTCTCCGACGGCGAGTTGGACAAGCTGCTGGCGTTCGTGCCGGAAGAGGACGGGCAAGAAGGTGGCGCCGGGGGCTCGGTGCCGCCGGTGACCATCCCTGAACCGCCGCGCAATCCGGCCTCGCGCACCGGCGATCTGTGGATCCTCGGTGACCACCGGCTGCTGTGCGGCGACAGCACCAGTGCTGCCGATGTGCGCCGTCTGATGAATGGCGAGCGTGCCATCCTGTTCGCAACCGATCCGCCGTATCTCGTCGACTATGACGGCTCGAACCACCCGACCCGCAACAAGGATTGGTCGGCGTCTTATGGTACGACCTGGGACGACAGCTCGCAGGGGGCCGAGCTTTACGACGGCTTCATCGCGGCCGCTGTTGCGGAGGCCATCGCCGAGAATGCCGCGTGGTATTGTTGGCACGCCTCGCGCCGCCAGGCGATGCTGGAAGCGTGCTGGGAAAAGGCCGGGGCCTTCGTGCATCAGCAGATCATCTGGGTAAAGGACCGCGGGGTTCTGACGCGCTCGCATTACCTCTGGAAGCACGAGCCCTGCTTCATGGGCTGGCGGCGTCCGAACCGCCCGCCGAAGGTGGCCGAGGAAACCCTGCCATCGACCTGGGCGCTGCCCAGCTTCGCGAAGGACGAGCGGCCCGACCATCCGACGCCGAAACCGCTCGATGCCTTCGGGATCCCGATGCGCCAACATGTTGCGCGGGGCGGGCTATGCTACGAGCCGTTCTCGGGCTCCGGCTCCCAGATCATGGCGGGCGAGGCCAATGGCCGCCGCGTCTTCGCGATGGAGATCAGCCCGGCCTACATCGATGTTGCCGTCGAACGCTGGCAGGCCGACACGGGACGCGACGCGATCCTCGACGGCGATGGCCGGACCTTTGCACAGGTGAGAACGGAGAGGCTGGGGGATACCCCGGCCGCGCCTGAAACCCAACCCGAAGCCACCGCGTGACATGCATGACCTGGCTTTACCTTCCGCCGGACTTGGCTCCGGAGCCGCAGACGCATGTCTCTTCGGCCTCTCCCTCTGCTCCGGCGCTGGCGGGCTCGACCTCGGCCTCACCATCGCCATCCCCGGATATCGTGCTGTGGGCCATGTCGAACGGGAAACCTTCGCCGCAGCCACTCTCGTGGCGCGGATGGAAGACGCGTCCCTGGATGAGGCTGTTGTCTGGGACGACGTTGGAACCTTCGACGGCCGCCCTTGGCATGGTGCGGTGGATATCGTCACTGCGGGCTATCCGTGCCAGCCGTTCTCGGTCGCAGGCAAGCGCCGGGGCGCTGACGACGCGCGCCATCTCTGGCCCCATGTCGCCCGGATCATCGGCGAGGTCGAGCCGCCCTTCGTGTTCCTCGAGAATGTCGCCCATCATCTCCGCCTCGGTTTCCCCGAAGTCGCCGCAGGACTGGTCGGCATGGGCTACCGCCTTGCGGCAGGCCTCTTCACAGCGGCGGAAGTCGGTGCGCCCCACCGGCGCGAACGTCTGTTCATCCTTGCCATCCGCGAGGGGGACGAACTGGCCGACCCCGCGCGCCTGCTCTGGAACCCGCTCGAGCGGCGGGAACCGGACGGAACTGCTGCGCCTCTGGCCGACGCCGAGGGCCAGCGCCAACGAGAACCGGCAAACGAAGCCGACGCCCTCGCAGGAAGCCGGTCAGCACGGGATAAATCTGGCGACGACGGCCGCACTTTGGCCGACGCCGCAGATCGACAGCTTCCGCAGCCGGGGTGGCGAGCGGAAGGGCGAAAAGGGTCTGGACCGGATGGCACGGGACTGGCCGACGCCGATGGCGAACGACGGCTGCAAACCGAGCGCGGGCAACCGCAAGACGGCGGACTTGACCCACGCCAGCCAGATGTGGATGACGCCGACGGCGCGGGATCACAAGGATGGGGCCACGACATTGGCGAACACGCCAGTGAACGGCCTGCTTGGCCGCCAGGTCCTGGTGACGCCGATGGCTGGGAGCGATACCTGCGATGTGCGCCGAACCTTGAACCCGCTGTTCGTCGAGGCGCTGATGGGCTGGCCCACCGGGTGGACCGCCTTCGCCTCTGCGGCAACGGCGTGGTCCCCCTGGTTGCGGCGCATGCGCTGCGAACTCTGGCAGCTGAATTGCTGGCCAATGGATGAGGTGGCGCCATGAAGCAGTCCCGCCTCATGTCGCTGGTCGAGTCTATCGCCAACGTGATCGTCGGCTACGGCGTCGCGGTCGCTACCCAGATCCTGATCTTCCCGATCTTCGGATTGCACACGACGCTGGCGCAGAACCTGAAGATGGGCGCGGTGTTCACTTTGGTCAGCATCGCGCGGTCCTATGTCCTGCGGCGGCTGTTCGAGGCAATCCGGGTTAGAGGCTGGAGGTTGCGGTCCTAGGCGATTGGCACACCACGCTCATTTGCTGCTTGCTCCAGTCTGGGCCGCGTGAATTCAGACATCGGCGTAACCATGTAGCCATTGGTCAAGTCACCGAGCATGGCTGAACAGGAGACTGGCCCGGCCCGCCACGCCAGACCGATCAGAGCGCAGAGGGCTGCGTCCAGCTTGTCCTGATCGGCCTTCCGAGGCTGAAAGAGCGCGTGCATGCGGTCGGACCAGTCGGCGAGGCCACTCAAGTCGAAACCCTGTGCGGTAGTTTGGACTACGCGCGTCACGGACCGCCAGTCTTCCAGACGGAATTTCTTCCGGTTTTGCGGGTTGTACTTTGGCGCGCGTAAACGCTGAGAAAAGGCATCCTCGAACGCCGGGAGAGCAAGCGCCGGAAACACTTCGATCAGAAAATGTCCGGCAGGTGCCGTGCGCGCCTCGATAGGATCTTGCGTCGCATTGAGATCCGAAAGGAAAGACCAAACGGGCGAGTCGTCACAGAACATGCCGATCTTGCTACGGTTGGCAGGCTGAACGCCTCCGCCGACAAATGAGACCAACGACCCGGCAACCTTGTCAACCGGACGACTTCCTGCGGAATTGGGCACGACCGTTGGTTGATCAAGTGCGACGAGGCTCACAGAAAAATCTTGACGGAGCGATCCGATGAAGGCTCGCGCATCTGCAAATGAGACGAGACGAGGTTCATGAAACTCGACTTGGCCACGCTCATCGAACGCGATGGCACAGATTGCTCCCGGCGCTTTTGCGGAATCTGTCCACGCTGAGTCGAAACCGAAGATGATCGTGCTGCTTTGCGGGTTCCGGTAATCCATGTGGTCCTCCGCAAAGCAGCATAGCCAAAAGGTGCTGCGAATAAAGGCGATTAGTTGGCCAGTCTATACACCCGCCCGCGCCCCTCGACCTTCTCTGAGGTCACTTCGAGCCCGAGTTTCTTCTTCAGCGCCCCGGCCATCGCGCCCCGGATCGTGTGCGCCTGCCAGCCCGTGGCGGCGGTGATCTCCTCGATGGTCGCGCCGTCCGGCGCGCGCAGCATGGCGATCAGCGTGGCCTGCTTGGTCCCCTCGCGCGGCGTGCGCGCCGTTGGCGCGGTTTCGGCGCCGGTCGGGGTGTCAGGCGCGGGCGCGTCGCTCGGCGCTTCGTTGGCGCTCGTGGGCGCGCCCTCGGGCTCGATGCCAATGGCGGCGAGTCCCGCGTCCGTCGCAACCAGTGTGGTGCCGTGGCCGTCACCGGTTTCGCGCCACATGGGTTCGCCCTTGCGCAGGTTGGCGTCGACCTCCTGAAGGAGGCCCTTGGAGATCATCGCGCCGACCACCTTGGCGGCGGCACCGCCGCGCAGGCTCTCGGGCAGCGGCAGGGCGATGCGCTCAGGCCGCTGGGCGGCGGCGCTCAGGATCATGGCTTGGGTGTCGGAAAGCTGGGTCATCGTCGTCTCCGTGTCGGGGCGCACGGGATGCGAGCCCTTCTACGAGGCCAAGCCCCGCTGGGCGGGGCTCGCGCGATGGCTGGCTGGGTTACTCGGCGTGTTCGCCCTCGCCAAAAAGAAAATCGGCGATCTTCCGGAGGTCGCTGGCGACGCTGCTGATCGAGCCAACGCTGCCCCAATTGACCGCGTCCGGATCGAAGTTGAAATGGTCGTCGCTGAGCGCCTGAAGTCGGGCGAGCATCGCGTCGATCTCGGCCTTCTTGCCGAGGAAGGCGTCGAGGGCTGTCGTGCTGTCTTGTGCGCGGCGGGTCATTTCGGTGGCTCCCAAGTGAGTTGAATCGTCCTTCTGAAAGGACGTTCGCTCTGTCCGTCGCGCTTATCAACTCGATAAGCACATGAATCTGAATGATAATCGGAGCGGCCAATGCAGGGCATGAGCGAGCGCCAGTACGCCGCGCATGTCGGGCTGTCGCGGGGCGCGATCCAGAAGGCGAAG
Source organism: Rhodobacter sp. P1_C2 (assembly GCF_056406375.1). Taxonomy (NCBI): domain Bacteria; kingdom Pseudomonadati; phylum Pseudomonadota; class Alphaproteobacteria; order Rhodobacterales; genus Rhodobacter; species Rhodobacter sp. P1_C2. Next base: position 144,178 of record NZ_JBFUAG010000010.1, on the reverse strand, counting down.
ACGGCCGAGCGCCTGGTCCTGTTCGCCGATGGCAGCATCAACGCGGACGCCAGCGATGTGCGCCGGGCGGAAACCACCGACCCGTCGAAGACCCGAAAGCCCCCCGAGCAGAAGTTGCGGCCGGTCCCCGAGGCGGCCGTCGCCGCCGTCGGCGACACCTTGCGCGAACAGGGTCTGGCGGTCCCGGCGGTCGGCGGGGGCACGACCTACCTGCAGGCCAAGACGGCCAACGAGGTGCTGAAGGCGCAGGAGCGGCGGATCCGGCTGCAAAAGCTGAAGGGGGAGTTAATCGAGCGGGCCCGGGCGCTGTCGCTGGTGTTCCGGCTGGCGCGGGAGGTGCGGGACGCATGGGTGAACTGGCCCGCGCGGTCGTCGGCATTGATGGCGGCGGAACTGGGCGTGGAACCTGCCGCGATGCAGAAGGCCTTGGAAAAACATGTCCGTGCCCACCTCGACGAGCTTGCCGAGGTCCGGCCTGACTTCCGGTGAAACTGACGACGACCTGACCGATTTCGACGGCGCGGCGGAAATCCTGCGCACCTGGGGCGCGGGGCTGACGCCCGATCCCGATCTGACCGTTTCGCAATGGGCCGACCGGCATCGGATGCTGTCGGGCCGCGCCTCGGCAGAACCAGGGCGCTATCGCACCGCGCGCACGCCTTACATGCGCGAGATCATGGATCGGCTGTCGCCCGGCGATGTGATGCAACGCATCGTGTTCATGAAGGCGGCACAGGTCGGCGCGACCGAGGCAGGCAACAACTGGATCGGCTTTGCCATCCACCAGGCGCCGGGCCCAATGCTGGCGGTCCAGCCGACAGTGGAACTGGCGAAGCGCAACTCGCGTCAGCGGATCGACCCGCTAATCGACGAAAGCCCGGACCTGCGGGACCGGGTCAAACCGGCGCGTTCGCGGGATGCTGGCAACACCATGCTGTCGAAGGAGTTTGCGGGCGGCATCCTGATCATGACCGGGGCGAACTCGGCGGTCGGGCTGCGGTCCACCCCGGCGCGCTACATCTTCCTCGACGAGGTCGACGCCTATCCGGCCTCGGCCGACGAGGAAGGCGATCCGGTCACGCTGGCCGAGGCGCGGTCGCTGACTTTTGCCCATCGGCGCAAGGTATTTCTGGTCTCGACCCCCACCATCCGGGGGCTGAGCCGGATCGAACGCGAGTATGAGGCCAGCGATCAGCGCCGGTTCTTCGTGCCATGCCCGCATTGTGGACATGACCAGTGGCTGAAGTTCGACCGCCTGCGCTGGCAGAAGGGCAAGCCGGAAACGGCGGAATATCATTGCGAAGGCTGTGACCAGCCCATCGGCGAACACAACAAGACGGCGATGCTGGAGGCTGGCGAATGGCGCGCGACTGCCGCTGCCGCCGATCCGACCACGGTCGGGTATCACCTCTCGGCGCTTTACTCGCCGATCGGCTGGCTGAGCTGGGAGCGGATCGTGCGATCATGGGAAGCAGCCCAAGGGTCGGACGAGGCGATCAAGGCGTTCCGTAACACGATCCTTGGCGAAACTTGGGTCGAGACCGGGGAAGCGCCGGACTGGCAGCGGCTCTACGACCGGCGCGAGCGCTGGATATCCGGCACGGTGCCTGCGGGCGGGTTGTTCCTGACCGCTGGGGCCGACGTCCAGAAGGACCGGATCGAGGTCGACGTCTGGGCCTGGGGTCGCGGGCTGGAGAGCTGGCTCGTCGATCATGTTGTGATTGAGGGCGGGCCGGACCGACACGATGCCTGGTTGGAGCTGACGACCTTGCTGGACCGGTCCTGGTCGCATGAACGCGGCGCGCATCTGCGCATCGCGCGGCTTGCCATCGACACCGGCTATGAAGCCCCGGCGGTCTATTCGTGGTCGCGGGCGCAGGGATTTGCGCAGGTATCGCCGGTCAAGGGTGTCGAGGGGTTCAACCGCTCCAGCCCGGTCTCGGGTCCGACCTTCGTCGACGCGACCGAGGGCGGAAGACGCCTGCGGCGCGGCGCGCGGCTCTGGACGGTGGCGGTGTCGACCTTCAAGGCCGAAACCTATCGCTTCCTGCGGCTGGCGCGGCCGACCGATGAGGACATGGCCGATGGGGCCGCGTTCCCGCCCGGCTCGGTGCATCTGCCGCACTGGGTCGAGAACGAATGGCTGAAGCAGTTCGTGGCCGAACAGCTGGTGACGGTGCGCACCAAGCGCGGCTTTGCCCGGCTGGAATGGCAGAAGCTGCGCGAACGCAACGAGGCGCTGGATTGCCGGGTCTATGCCCGCGCCGCCGCCTGGATCGCGGGGGCGGATCGCTGGACCGACGAGAAATGGCGCGATCTCGAGGATCAACTCGGGGCAGCGCCGACGGAAATGGATGGCGCGGGACGGGTCAACCGGCCGCAAGCCGCACCCCAGGGAAAACGGCAGTCGGACTGGCTTGGCCGACGCGGAGGATGGTTTTGACATGACCGACTGGACGGAAACGGAGTTGGCGGCCCTGCGCCGGGCCTATGCCAGCGGCACGACCCGGGTCAGCTATGACGGCAAATCCGTCGACTATGGCTCGGCCGAGGATCTGCTGGGCCGCATCCGGACCATCGAACGCGCGATCGCGGGCGTCAGTCGACCGCTGCCCGTGGCCGGGCTCGCGGGCTTCTCGCGCGGGGATCGCTGATGCCTGCGAACTGGATGGACCATGCCATCGGCTCGGTCGCCCCGCGCATGGCGGCCCGGCGTGTGCTGGCGCGTCAGGCCTTCGAGACCCTGACGCGGGGATATGACGGCGCGTCCAAGGGGCGGCGTACGGACGGGTGGCGCGCGCCGGGATCCTCGGCCGACACCGAAATCGGCGTGGCGGGGGCACTGTTGCGCGACCGGATGCGCGATCTCGTCCGGAACAACCCGCATGCGGCCAAGGCGGTGGCGGTGCTGGTGAACAACATCGTGGGTAGCGGCATCATGCCCCGTGCGGCCAGCGGCGACGACAAGCTGGACCGAAAGGTCGACGCCCTGTTCACCCGCTGGACGGCCGATTGCGATGCGGACGGCCAGCTGGATTTCTACGGGCTGCAGACGCTGATCTGTCGGGAGATGGTCGAGGCGGGCGAGGTGCTAGTGCGCCGCCGTCTGCGTCGGGTGGGGGACGGTCTAGCGGTGCCGCTGCAGTTGCAGGTGCTTGAGGCAGATTTCCTCGACGCCACAAAGTCCAGCAACGTTGGCGCGGGGCGCATCGTGCAGGGCATCGAATTCGACGCCGTGGGCAAGCGCCGTGCTTACTGGCTCTACACCGACCATCCGGGCGATGCCCAAGGCAGCTTGCGGGGTGGGGCGGCAAGTCGCCCGGTCCCCGCCACTGAGATCGCCCATGTCTATGAAAAGCAGCGCACGCAGGTACGCGGCGTGCCTTGGGGCGCGCCGGTGATCCGGTCTCTGCGTGATCTCGACGACTATGAAGTGGCCGAACTGGTCCGCAAGAAGACTGAAGCCTGCGTTACCGCCATCGTCTTCGGCGACGACGAATCACAGCAGGGCATCGCGCCCGCCGTGGTCGATGCCGACGGAAACCGGGTCGAGCAGTTTGAGCCGGGCCTGATTGCCTATGCACGGGGCGGTAAGGACATCCGCTTCAACCAGCCGTCCGCCACCGGCGGCTACGGCGAATACAAGCGGGCCAGCCTGCACACGATCTCGGCCGGGTTCCGCGTGCCTTACGAGTTGCTGACCGGTGATCTCAGTCAGGTCAACTACTCCTCGATCCGGGCCGGGCTGGTCGAATTCCGTCGTCAGATCGACGCAGTGCAATGGCAGTTGTTCATCCCGATGTTCTGCGCCCCGGTCTGGCGCTGGTTCACCGAAGCCGCATGGGCAGCGGGGCAGATCCCTTCGCCCGACGTGCCGGTCGAATGGTCGCCACCGAAGTTCGAAGCAGTCGATCCGCAGAAGGACGCTCTGGCGAACCTCCTATCGATCCGCTCAGGCACCATGACCTTGGCGGAGGTGATCGCAAAACAGGGCCGCAATCCAGATGCGGTTCTTGCGGAAATCGCCGCCACCAATACCAAGCTCGACGCCCTCGGCATCGTTCTCGACAGCGACCCGCGCCGCGTCACCAAGACCGGCAGCGCGCAAACTAGCGATCCGGCCGCCGACCCTGCCGCAGATCCGGCCGGATCCCCATCCACAGCACAGGAGTAACAGGGCCATGCCCGAAACGATCATGGCGATGCCGGTCGCCCTGCCGATGCAGCTGCGGCGCGCGCCCATCCTGCCTGCGACCGTCGATGCCGAGGCCCGCTCTATCGATGTGGTCTTCACCACTGGCGCGGCCGTCCGGCGGCGGCGCTGGACCGGCTGGGACACCTCCGTCCCCTTCGACGAGATCCTCGAGGTCAGCGACCGGGCGGTAGACCTGACCCGCCTCAATGCCGGGGCCCCGGCGCTCGACAGCCATTCGGTCTGGTCCTCCTACTCGCAGGTGGGCGTGGTCGAACGCGCCTGGATCGAGGGCAAGGAAGGCAAGGCCACTATCCGCTTTCCCCGCGAAGGGCTCGATCAGGCCGCCGACCGCATGTTCGGCCTGATCAGCGACGGCATCATCCGCAACGTCTCGGTCGGCTACTCCATCGAGCGGGTGAAAGTGGTCGAGCCCGCCGCCAAGGGCGATGTCGAACAACGCATCGTCGAGCGCTGGACCCCTCTCGAGGTGAGCTTCGTGACCGTTCCCGCCGATCCCCGCGCGCAGGTGCGCGCTGCCGATCAGGCCAACTATCCCGTTGAAATCGTCGATATCCGCATGCAAAAGGAGGCATCCATGCCTGAGAACACGACCACCGTGGCAGGGGATGCCCCCGCCAGCCATGAAACCCGGCAGGTCCCCCTCGCGGCCCCGCCTCAGACCGAACCGACCGCCGCGCGTATGCCGGAACCGGCTCCGGCGCCCGATACCGAGGCCATCGCAACCCGCGCCCGCGAGGGCGAACGCGACCGCGTCTCCACCATCTACGATCTGGCGGGCCGTCTGAACCTCGAGCGCGGCTTTGCCGAGGATCTGGTCAAGCGCGGGGTCACCGTGGATGAATCCCGCCGTCTGATCCTGGATCAGGTCGCGGCCAGGTCGGATGAGACCCGCACCTTCCCGCATGTGTCGATCCCCCTCGGCGGCCGGGATGAACGCGTGACCCGCCGCGATGCTGTGGCCAATGCGCTCTTGCACCGCTACAGCCCGACGCTGTTCCAGCTGGACGACTCTGCCCGCCAGTACCGCGGCATGTCGCTTCTGGAACTGGCCCGCGAAAGCCTGGCCAATGCGGGCGTCAACACTCGCGGCCTGTCGCGCGACGAGGTGGCGACCCGCTCGCTGCATTCCACCTCCGACTTCCCCGAAATCCTGTCGGCGGTCACCAACAAGACCCTGCGGCAGGCCTACGAGACCTATCCCCGCACCTTCATGTTTTTCTGCCGGCAGGTGCTCGCCACCGACTTCAAGGCGATGAACCGGGTGCAATTGGGCGAAGCGCCCCAGCTGCTGGAGGTCGGCGAAAGCGGCGAGTTCAAGCGCGGGACGCTCGGCGAGAGCAAGGAAAGCTACAAGGTCAAGACCTATGGCCGTGTGGTCGCGATCACCCGTCAGACCCTGATCAATGACGATCTGGACGCCTTCACCCGGATCCCGGCGATGTATGGCAACTCCATCGCGCAGCTGGAAAGTGATGTGGTCTGGGGCATCATCACCGCCAACCCGGCGATGGCTGATGGCAACGCGCTGTTCCATGCCAACCACAAGAACCTCGCCGGCACCGGCACGGCGCTGGCGGTGGATGCGGTGGGGGCGGCGCGCGCGGCGATGGCGCTGCAGACCGGCTTCGACAAGAAGACCGTGCTGAACGTCCGACCCGCTTTCCTGATCGTGCCGGCTGCGCTGGAACTGAAGGCCGAGCAGCTGGTGGCGCAAAACCTTGTGCCCGCCGACAGCACCAAGGTCGTGCCGCAGTCGATCAGGACCCTCTCGCCCATCAGCGAACCCCGTCTTGATGCCAACAGCGCCACCGCTTGGTATCTGGCGGCCAGTCCGAACCAGATCGACACCATCGAGTACGCCTATTTGGAAGGCCAGCAGGGCGCCTATATCGAGACCCGCAACGGCTTCGATGTGGATGGGGTGGAGATCAAGTGCCGCCTCGACTTCGGTGCCAAGGCCATCGACTGGCGCGGGCTCTACAAGAACCCCGGCGCGTAACGCGACCGTCCTGAAACCTGACACACGGGCGGTCCTGAAGGGCCGCCCTTCGTCTATCAAAAAGGATCCCCGACATGAAGAACTACGTCCAGCCTGGCAATATCATCACCCTGACCGCGCCCTATGCCGTGACTTCCGGCGATGGCCTGCTCGTCGGGGCCATCTTCGGCGTGGCCGCAGGCACCGCCGCACTTGGCGATCCGGTCGAAACCGCCCTCGAGGGCGTCTACGATATGAAGAAGGTCGCCTCGCAAGCTTGGGCGGTGGGCGACAAGATCTACTGGGACAACACGGCGAAGAACACGACCAAGACATTGACGTCGAACACGCTGATTGGCGTGGCGACCGACGTCGTGGCAGGCGGGGCCACGGACCTTATCGGCCGCGTTCGCTTAAACGGCGCGTTCCAGTGACGGCATTTGACGCTGCGGTGGCGGCCCTTTTCGCTGACCCGAACATCGGGCGCGACGCGGTCTACACATCCGATGGCGGCGCACCCGTCCTGGTGCGCGTCATCGCCCGGCGCGCCGATTCCATCTCGGACTTCGGAGATGCGCGGCTCTGGTCGGAGACCACCCGTATCGACGTGCGCATCTCCGAGGTGCCGAACCCGCGCCCTGGTGACCGGATCGAGATCGACAGCGAGGCCTTCCTGATCCAGGGCGAACCGGTGCGCGACCGTGAGCGCCTGGTATGGACCATGGATCTGCGCCCGACATGAAGCTGAAGATCGACATCAGGCCCGACATCGTCGCCATGATGCGGGAGGAAGTCCTCGCCGGGGAACGCGCCGTCTCCGCCGCGATTCGGCAGGCAGGCACCAATCTGAAATCCGCCTGGCGGGCGCAGATAACCGGCGTGGGCTTGGGCATGCGCCTTGCCAATTCGATCCGCGCCGCCAACTTCCCGAAGTCTGGGGAAAGCCTGAACGCTGCTACGCTGGTTTGGTCGAATGCGCCGGTGATCGTCGGCGCGCATGACACCGGCCCGCTGATCCGGTCGAAGAACGGCTTCTGGCTGGCGATCCCGACGCCTGCTGCCGGCAAGTCCACGCGGGGCGGAAAAACTACCCCTGGCGAATGGGAGCGCCGTACCGGGTTGCGGCTGCGGTTCATCTATCGCCGTCGCGGGCCAAGCCTGCTGGTGGCGGAAGGGCGACTGAACACAAAGGGCCGCGCAGTGGCATCCAAGTCAAAAACCGGACGTGGCGTGGCGACCGTGCCGATCTTCCTACTGGTGCCGCAGGTCAAGCTGCCGAAGCGGTTGGATCTGGCGCGAGATGCTGAGAGGGTAGTGGGAAGCATTGCGGGCACTGTCGTTGTAGGCTGGCGATAGGCAGTGCCGGCTCGCAAATCCGACGCAACGGCAACCGGGTAGACCTCTTTCGGGGCATCCAGAATTCCGATACGTGGCCCGCCCCACGCTTCGGAAGTTAAGTCAATGAAAACAAACCCCTCGGAACTCACCACAAAACAGATCGACGACTATGCCAGGCTTCGGCTGGACGGTCGGCTCCCCGAATTAGCCATCGGAAAGTTGACGAAACACCTCAAAGCCTTGATCGAAAGCCGGGAGATGTTGGCCTATCGGGGGCAATTCCTCGATTGGCGCGAACTCGCGTTTCAGAGTGGGCTGGACTATGCGCTGCTCACTGCGGCGCGGCCTCACGTGAAGCCGCTCGTCGATGCCTGTGCGCGCGCCGTCATGCTGCGCGAGGAGTTGGAAGCACTGCCGAACACAACACTTATCCCACTGAAACCCGAACAGTCGAGGGGCAAGCCTGGCCGACGGCCGAAGCCCATCGTCGAGCGCCCCGTGCCTCTATCCGACACTTGGGACGAACCTGCCACCTTCGGTGAGGCATTGCGCCTGCACGCAGCGCGCCACGGCGAGACCGTCTATCACCTTTACGATGCGGTGGCCCGTCCCGGCGACAGGATCAACCGCAGCACCTTGATCAGTTGGGCCCGTGGCGCGAAGCAGCCGGGAAACCTTTCAAGCCTCGATATCCTGCACCGGGTCGAGGAACGCTATGGTCTCCCGAAGGGGTATTTTCGCGGCAAGGTCGGCAACACTGGCCGCGCCTCGACTGGGCATAGTCTCGAGGGAGTCACGCCATCGGAACGACGGCGCCTCGCCTGGCACTTGCCGGAAGATTTTAACAAGCGGCCCAAGGCGGAGCGGGAGGAAATTCTCGAGTGGGTTCGGACGGTGATCATCTCGGGGTCGACTGAATACCGGAGGTTCCAGGCCAATGCTGTGAAGCAGCGGTATTCGATCCGGTTCCGCAACATCCACGCGTCGAAACGGCAGGTCGGCGTCGAGGGCGATGCCAACAGGGTCGTCGAAGCGCCCAAGGCACTCAACGACGAGATGTCGGATCTGTTGAAGTTCAAGACCGCGACTTTCGCGGCCTTCGGACTGCAACGCAACGGAGTCTGGGGCGATGAAACGGCGGCTCAGAAGACCGAGCATTTCGGTCTGTGGTTCGGTGCCCTGGCCGCGTCGAGCGAGGGAGAAATCAGGGGCGCAGGCGTGCCGCTCTCTGCTTTGACCTTTGCCATGATGGTCTTTCCTAAGGTCTGGGACTGGTACCTGCGCTGGCGGGAGGAACGGCGCGGGTTCCTGACCAGCTGGGAGGTCGATCTGCTGTCGCTTGCTGCAGCCTTTACCCGCACCGAGACCGGTTGGCTGAGGCAGACGCCTTCGATGGCGAGCAAGCTGCATCCGATCGAAGGCCTGATTGACGATGCTGACATTCGAACGGCGCGACAGGATTGGGCAGCGGCTTGCGAGCGGATGTATCTGCACGCCCGGCGCCGCATCAAGGAGGTCGAACGCGTGGCCAAGGTGCACCGCGATCCATTCGAGCCGATCTTGTCGGTCCTGGAAGCCGCAAGTCCGGTTGGCGAGTACCGCAAGATCACTGAGGAAATCCTGCGGCGGATCCCCGACGAGCGTCAACATCCGAAGGCGGCCGCTGAGTCGGTGCGGGCTTTCCTGATGCTAAGGATCGGGCTTCACACAGGGTTGCGGCAGAAGAACCTGCGCGAACTCCTTCTTTGTCCGCCCGAGGAATTGCCGACGCCCGAACGCAAACTCGAGGACATGAAGCGCGGTGAATTGCGCTGGAGTGCGCGGGACAATGGTTGGGAGGTTCTGATCCCGGCCGTGGCCTTCAAGAACGCCAACTCCTCCTTCTTCGGATCACGTCCGTTCCGACTCATCCTGCCTAACCTCGGGCAATTGTACGAGAAAATGGACGACTATGTCCGCCGCCTCAGGCAGCACCTGTTAGGTCTTGCGGCCGATCCCGGCACCTTTTTCGTCAAGACCGTCAGCAGCCGAAGTGCGAATGCGGCCTATGATCAGAACACCTTCTACGAGGCTTGGCGTGTCGCAATCCAGAGATACGGGATCTACAATCCTTATACGAATCTCGGGGCGATCCCGGGGCTCTTGCCGCATGGGCCGCACAACATTCGCGATGTCCTCGCAACCCATGTGCTGAAGCAGACCGGTTCCTATGAACAGGCGAGTTATGCCATCCAAGATACGCCGGAAATGGTGGCCCAGCATTACGGCCGGTTTCTACCGCAGGACAAGGCGGAGATTGCTGCGCGCGTTCTGAACCGAGTCTGGGAGGCAGCTTGATGGTTGACGGACGCAACAAGTCAGTCTTGCGAAAGTCATAGACCCAAGAGTTGGAATGCGGAGGGTCCGATTAGACCCTCCGCATCAGATCAACCACGCGGCGGGAACGGATCGTTCCCATAGCTGTTGCGCTCACGGATCTGTCCATTGCGTCCGTGGATAACCACTTCGCTTTGCTGGTTCCGCGCGATCTGCGTCGCGCGAGACGTAGCTTCCGCCTGCGTCGGGTAGCGCGCCGTATCACGGCTATTCCCGGCGCCGAGCACTGCCCAACCTCCGTCACGACGAACCACATGCTGGTTCTTACCTGCCATCTAAATCACCCCCTTTCGATTGGCTAAGACTTGAAGATGGGGAACGGCGTCGCAACATTCAAGTAAGAATTTGACGGTAGTGTTCGAATAGAGTATCCATCCTGAAAAGGATAAACGGGGGTAGCCCGACTGTAGAACGTGAGGAGGCACCATGAACCGCGCCGAACTGTTGCGCCGACTACGGGAAGCGCGCGAGCTCTCGTCTGTGAGCCAAGACGAAGCGTCCCGCCATTTGGGATTGCCGCGAACGTCCGTGACCCAGATTGAGGCCGGAAATCGGGCGATTTCGACTCTCGAAATCTCGAGGCTCGCGGATCTTTATCGACGTCCAGTGACCTGGTTCCTCGACCAAGCTGCAGACAATGAAGAAGATCTGCTCGTCGCACTCCATCGGATTGCTCCGGGACTCGACCAAGCGCCAGAGGTCAAGGCAGAGGTCGACCGCTGCGTCAGGATTTGCGCCGAAGGCGTAAGTCTTGAAATTCTGCTGGGTCGCGAGGAGCGCTTTGGGCCGCCTGCCTATCGCGAAACCGCGCCACGTTCGACGGGCGAAGCCGTAGCTCAAGGCGAGCGAATTGCAAATCAAGAGCGACGTCGACTGGAACTCGGCAGTTCACGCGTACCGGATCTGACGGAACTCCTTGCAGACCAAGGGGTTTGGGCGACGACGGCCGAGCTGCCGGAAATGATGTCCGGCTTGTTCCTTCGGCATTCAAGTATCGGAATGGCGATTCTCGTGAACGCCGGTCACGTGCGAGCGCGTCAGCGGTTTTCGCTAGCGCACGAGTATGCGCATGCCCTTCTTGATCGGGACCGCGGCGTGGGGGTCAGCACTGCCGATAATAGCAGCGAGAGGATCGAGCAGCGTGCCAATGCTTTCGCAGCAGCCTTCCTTCTTCCAGAAGAAGGGCTCGCTGACGAACTCCGGCAACTTGGCAAAGGCCAGCCGTCGCGAACTGATCAGGTCGTATTCGATGCGGCAACCGGGGGCAGTATCCATGGCCAACTGCGCCCCGCGCCTCGCTCTCAGACCATTGGGTTTCAGGATATCGCAATCATCGCCCACCGTTTCGGTGTCAGCTACCAAGCTGCGGTCTATCGCCTGAAAAGCCTGCGGTACATCAATCAAGCTGAGGCTGACCAGTTGCTCGGTGCCGACCTGGCCCAAGCAGGGCGGGACTATCTGAAAGCCCTCTATTTCTTCCAAGACCTTGAAGAGCCGGTGGAGGAGAAGCGGGGATCCAGGGAATTGCGGAGCCGAGTCGCACATCTTGCCCTCGAAGCTTACCGCCAAGAAGAAATCTCCCGGGGTCGCCTGCTCGATATTGGCAAGACCATCTCATTTGATGGCCGGTTGCTGCTCGATCTGGCGGAAGCCGCAAGGTCCGAGTGAAACGGTCGCACATGTCGAAACCCAAAGTCATCCTCGTCACGGACACATCCGTTCTGGTGAACTTCCTGCGCATCGATCGCATGGACCTCTTGCGCGCTTTGTCGCACGATTTCTTGGTCACGGAGCATGCCGCTGCCGAGGTGACTGAACTTTATGCGGATCAACTGGTGGCGTTCGAGGCGGCACTAGCCATTGGGTGCTTCCAAATCTGCCGTGTCGAAAGCGACGAGGCGCTGGATTTGTTTGGACAACTGACCGGTACTTCGCGGCTCGGTGTCGGAGAAAGTGCTACCATTGCCCACGCTATTTCGATCGGCGCGGGCATTGCGATCGATGACCGACGTGCAATAAACGAAGCACGTCGCGTCTCCCACGAGCTGGCCATCGTCGGAACCGTGGATTTGGCTGTCGAGATGATCCGAGAAGGACTTCTGACGCTCACCGAGGCCGACGCCATCAAGGACAATTGGGCCAAGAATCATCGTTTCAGGGTCAAGTTCGGGAGCTTTGCCGAACTGCTGTGACCCTGTCCCTACCGAGAGGTTGCAGCGATACATGTCCACCCAACGAGAAACCATCCTCGCAGCGCTGCATGGCCGACTGCAAACCCTTGCCGCTCCAGTGCTTCGCGGCGACGTGCTGCCCGAACGCATCCCGGCCACCGGCCTGATCATCCTTCGCGACGGAAAGCCGGGTGATCCGGAGGTGACGTTATCGCCGCTGACATATTTCTATGAGCATCGGGCGGAACTGGAGGTGGTGATCCAGGCGGGGACCGGGCGCGATGCTCTGTTCGATGCGCTGACGGCCGATGTCGGCTCGGCGCTGGCCGTTGATCGAACGCTGGGCGGGCTATGCGATTGGGTCGAGGCGGAAGCGCCCGAGCCGGTTGATCTGCCCATTGAAGGGGCGGCGACACTCAAGGCGGCTGTGATCGTCATCGTGCTGCACTACGCCACCTCCGACCCACTGATCTGATTTCCCTCACGAAAGGACACTGACATGGCACGCGCACAAGGGGCGCGGGCGCAGATGGCGCTTGCGTTCGAGACAATTTACGGCACCCCACCGGGGTCGGGCTACACCCAAATGCCCTTCATCACCTCCTCGCTTGCGGCCGAGCAACCGCTGCTGGCATCCGAACTGCTGGGCTATGGCCGCGATCCGCGAGCACCTTTGCTGGATGCGATCACCACTGATGGCGATGTCGAGGTGCCGATCGATGCCGTGGGGTTCGGCTTCTGGTTGAAGGCGGCGTTCGGCGCACCGACGACGGCTGGCACGGTGGCGGCGACCGGGTCGATCACGTTTTCGGCCCAACCCGCTGTCAACTCGACGCTGACGATCAACGGCACGGCCTTCACCTTTGTGGCCTCGGGTGCCACCGGCAACCAGGTGAACATCGGCGCCAACCTCGCCGCCACCATGACGGCGCTGGCGGTGGCTCTGAACGCCAGTGTGGTCGCTGGCGTGGCGCTAGCGACTTACACCGGCACGGCTACCGCGCTGACAATGGTCTATGACGTCCTCGGCAGTGCGGGGAACGGTTTCACTCTGGCGGCATCAATTTCACCAGCATCGAATGGCTCGGTTTCGGCTGCGACCCTGACCGGCGGATTGAATTCCCACACTTTCTCGTCAGGAAGTTGGGCCCTGCCCAGCATGTCTATTGAAGTCGCGATGCCTGAGGTGCCGCGCTTCGCCATGTATTCGGGCTGCGTGCTGGACCAACTGTCCTGGTCCATGGAGCGCTCTGGCCTGCTTGGCGCCAAGGCGATGCTTGTGGCACAGGGCGAAGCCATCGCCGGGTCCACGGCTGCAGGCACGCCTGCGACGATTGCCCTGAAGCGGTTCGGCCATTTCAATGGGGCGATCAAGCGCGATGGGGTATCGCTGGGCAACATCGTCTCGGCGGACCTGACCTATGCCAACAACCTCGACCGGATCGAAACCATCCGCTCCGATGCCAAGATCGATGGTGCGGATCCCACCATCGCGGCACTGACCGGCAAGATCGAGGTGCGCTTTGCCGACACCACGCTCTTGACCCAAGCCATCAACGGCACGGCCGCAGCCCTGGAGTTCAGCTATGTCCTGCCCTTGGGTGAAAGCCTGACCCTAACCGCCCATGCGGTCTATCTGCCGCGCCCCCGCATCGAGATCAAAGGCCCAAAGGGTGTCCAGGCTTCCTTTGATTGGCAGGCGGCCTTGGCCACCAGCCCCGCCCGAATGTGCACCGTCGTCCTCGTCAACAGCATTGGAAGTTACTGATGATCCGTCTCGACCTCTCCCGCGAACCGCAATGGCTGGACCTCGGCCATGGCGTGAAACTGAAGCTTTTGCCGCTGACGACCGCCCTGATGGTCGCCACCCGCGCCGACCCCGCTGTGCAGAATCTGGATCCCATGTCCAGCAATGACGCCCGGGCCGCGATCTTCGCTGGGGCGCTGGCACGCCATGCTGTCGTGGATTGGGAAGGCGTCGGCGATGTGGACGGCAATCCGCTGCCCGTCAGCGATGAAGGGATCGAAGCCCTTCTGTTGCTGTGGCCGATTTTCGAGGCGTTCAACCTGTTCTACGTCAGCCGCGGCATGCTGCTGGATGCGGAAAAAAACGGCTCTGCGCCCTCGCCGACTGGCACTTCGGTGGGGGCGACGGCTACTGCGCGGCCTGCGAAACGCAATGCCAGGACTGCCCCGCGCGGGTGAACCAGCCGCTGAGCCATGACGGCTGGCAGGTCTGGGATCTGGTCTGCCGTCTCGGCGGCCAGATGCGAGTGGCGGGTAAGGCAGTCATTGGCTGGGACATGAGCGCGGCCTTGGCGCTGGCCCAAGCACTGGGCCTGAACCCGATGGTGGCGGCCGAACTGCTGCCAGAACTTGAGGCGGTGATGGTCCGCCGCATCAACGAAAAGATCGGAGCCGAGGATGGTTGAAAAGCGCGTATCGGTCCGCCTCGCGGCGGTCGGCGGCAAACAGGTGCGCGCCGAACTGGAAGGCGTGGGCGATGCCGGGGCAAAGGGCTTCGGCCGGATGTCGAAGGAAGCGGAACTCGCCAATGCAAGGCTGGCAGCATTTGCGACACGGGTGAAGATCGCGGCGGCGGTGGCCGTTGCTGCGGCTGCCGCCGCTGGCATCGCCATGATCAAGTCTGGCCTTGAGACCATCGACGCGCAGGCCAACCTTGCGCAATCCCTCGGTACCACGACCCGCAGCATCCAGGTACTGACCTTCGCGGGCGATCTGGCCGGGGTCTCGATGGACGAGATTGCAGCTGCGACCAAGAAACTGACCTTGAAACTCTCTGATGCGGCGGGCGGCACCGGCACGGCGGTCGACGCCCTCAAACGCTTGCACCTGACGGCCACCGATTTGCAGGCGCTGCCGCTGGATGAGCGCATCGTGGCCATTCAGGACGCGATGACCAAATTCGTCCCCCCAGCCGAACGGGCGGCAGTGGCCTCAGCCTTGTTCGGCGACAAGGCGGCGCTGGCTTTCAGCCGGATCGACAGCGCAACGCTGCGCCAAGCATCTCAGGACATCACCGACTTCGGCGTCGCGGTGTCGGATCAGGATGCTGACCAGATCCGAACCGCTGGCGATGCCATCGACCGGCTGGGCCTCGTCTGGCTGGGCCTGACCAATCAGTTGACCGTTGCCGTAGCTCCGGCCCTGGAAACGGTGGCCAACGCACTGGCCAACGCAACCCGCAAGGGGGGCATTTTCCAGACCAGTATCGCCTTCCTCGGCGACCATATCGGCGAAATCGCGAGCATCGCCGGGGCGTTTGCCGCCTTCTTTGCAGGGCGCTTCGTCGTGGCACTGGGCGCCGCTGCGCTGGGCGTCAGCGGATTTTCTCTTTCCTTGACAGTCCTGAAGGGTGCCCTCATCCGCACCGGAATTGGCGCTTTGATCGTGGGGGCCGGGGAACTGGTCTACCAGTTCTCGAAGCTGGTCGAGGGCGCTGGCGGGTTTGGCGCAGCCCTCGGCTTGCTGTCCGATCTCGCCAGTGAAGTGTGGGACCGGATCGGGTTGGGCATCGATGCCCTTGTCGCCAGCCTCAGCGCCAGTTGGTCAGGCATCACCGCGACCGTAGCCGATGCGATGCAAGGCGCGTTGGTGGCAGTCGTTGGCTTTGGCAATTCGGCGACCGGCGTGTTTCAGGGGGCGTTTGATGCGGTCAAGGCAATTTGGGCTGCGCTGCCCTCGGCCATCGCCGACTTCGCATTCCAGGCCGCGAACGGGCTGATCGGCGGCGTCGAGGCGATGCTGAATGGCGTCGTAACGCGGATCAACACCTTCATTTCCGGCCTGAATGCCGCGCTCGACATGCTGCCCGACTGGGCCACCGGCGAGGGCGGAATCCAGATCGGCACGCTCGATCCAGTCACTTTGGGCCGGGTCGACAATCCCTTCGCCGGGGCGGCAACGGCCGCCGGTGCCGCCGCAGCCGATGCGTTCAAGGCTGCGATGGGCAAGACCTATCTCGAGACGCCCGATCTTGGGCTTGGCATAGTGGCCAGCGATGCGCGTGATCGAGCCGCCGCCTATGATGAAGCAGCAGGCATGTTGACCGATGCTGCCACCCGACCGCTGGCCAGTTGGCAAGCCCTGCAATCGGCCATGACTTCGGCCGGAACCGACGGTACAGCCGCCCTTGATGCGGCGACAGCCGCCGCCGATGGCACCACCGATGCGCTGAATGATGCGGGTGGCGCTGCCGGGCGCGCCGGTGCCGCAGGAAAGGCGGCTGCGGATGAAACTGCCACGGGCTGGAAGGCGGTCACCGCGGCTCTGTCTGACTATGCCAGCAAGGCCCGCGACATTGGTGCCGACGTCGGCCAGGCGCTTGTCGGTGCCTTCCAGTCTGCCGAGGACGCGGTGGGCGAGTTTGTGAAAACGGGCAAGCTAAACTTCGGCGATCTCGTCACCTCGATCCTGGCAGACCTCGCCAAACTGGCTGTGCGCAAATCCGTGCTCGGCCCAATCGCCGACATGCTTTCCGGGGCGCTGGGCGGCATCGGTGGCATCTTCGCGCCCGTCCTGCATTCGGGCGGCCTGGTTGGGAGCACCGCTTCCCGCCGGATGATCCCGGCGTTGGCCTTCGCCGGCGCACCACGGATGCACTCCGGCGGCTGGGCGGGGCTCCGTCCCGACGAGGTGCCAGCCATACTGCAAAAGGGCGAACGCGTGTTGTCGCGCCGTGAACTGGCCGCGCAGGGCGGTTCGCAGGCAGGCGGTGGCGGCCAGAACATTGCCGTAACCATCAACGCCCGGGATGCCCAGAGCTTTCGGCAATCGCGCGTCCAGGTCGCCAGCGACATCGCCCGTGCGGTGGCCTTTGGTCGGAGGGCGTTCTGATGGCATTCGATGAAGTCCGCTTTCCCGACATGATCAGCCGGGGCGCGCGAGGTGGTCCGCAAAGGCGGACCCAGATCGTGACGCTCGCTTCGGGCGATGAAGAGCGTAACGCGTCATGGGCCAATTCGCGGCGGTCCTACGATGCCGCCTACGGGATCCGCCGCGCCGACGATCTGGCGGCGGTGATCGCCTTCTTCGAAGCGAGGAACGGCCGCCTGTGCGGGTTTCGTTGGAAAGACTGGGCCGATTACAAGTCCTGCCTCCCCTCGACAGCGATCTCTGCCTTTGACCAGCCACTCGGCACCGGCGATGGCACGACCACCACGTTTCAGTTGAAGAAGCTCTACACCTCGGGCGGGCAGACCTGGTCACGCACGATCCTGAAGCCCTTGGCCGGAACAGTTCAGGCTGGGATCTTGACGCTGCAAGGACCTGAATTGCTAACCTCGGGCAGCAATATGCAGTCCGTGACGTGGTCGAACACCGGGGCCCTTGGGGCAAACAGTGCGGTGACCTATGGCAGTTTTACCGCTGCCTATGATCTCGGGACGACCGGTTCGGGTCTGCGCCAGCACGCCTCGGTTCCGGTCCAGCAGGGCAAGAAGTACCGCGCACAGGTCTGGTTCAAGGCAGGTGGGTCTCCCGATGCGCGCCTGAACCTGCGCCTGCAGCCCGGCAACCTCGACAGCGGCATCAAGGGGACCTTTGCCGCGCCGACGATCTACAACCAGAATGGCGGGGCGATCTCAAACGTGGTGATCACCGACCTCGGAGGCGGCTTTTGGCTCTGGTCCTTCGACATTGTCGTGGGCGCTGGCCTGACAGGATGCCTCCTCGGGGCTGGCAACAGCACGGCAGGGCAGATCGTCACCATCCTTGGCGCGAGCTTGCGCGAACCGGCCTGGACAGGGGCCGCCCCCGGTTGGACCGCAGATGTCTCGACCGGGATCGTGACTTTCCTCAGTCCACCCTCGGTCGGGGCCAATCTGACCGCAGGGTTCGAATTCGATGTGCCCGTGCGTTTCGACACAGATGATCTGCCCGTCACGCTCGATATCGAGCGCCTCGGGTCAATCACATCCATCCCACTGATCGAGGTCCGCAGATGAAATCTCTGCCTTCTGGGCTGCAGGCCCATCTCGATGGCGGCACCACCACCTTGTCCTGGTGCTGGAAAATCACCCGCAGCGATGGTGCAGTGTTCGGCTTCACCGACCACGACCTGCCGCTCACCTTTGCGGGCACTTTGTTTGAGCCCGAAAGCGGCTTCGTCCCCTCGGAAATCCGCGCCGCGCAGGATTTCTCAGTCGATGCGCAGGATGTCGAGGGGGCACTGTCCTCGGACCGGATCACCGAAACCGACATTCTGGACGGGCGCTGGGACAATGCCGAGGTCGAGGTCTGGCGGGTCAACTGGGCCTCGACCGACCAGCGCCTGTTGATGCGGCTGGGGAATCTGGGTGATATCCGGCGTGGGCGAACCAGTTTCGTGGCCGAAGTCCGATCCCTCGCGCATTGGCTGAACCAGACGGTCGGCCGGACCTATCAGTTTTCCTGCGACGCCGATCTCGGCGACACGCGATGCGGGGTGAGCCTGTCCTCGCCGCTCTGGTCAGCGACCGGGACAGTGGCGACACTCTCAGGCAGTCGGGGTTTCACAGCCACCGCGCTGGGCAGCTTTGCCACTGACACTTTCACCCTTGGCGTCATCGCCTGGACGACCGGCGCCAATGCCGGGCGCAAGGCCGAGATCGCCAGCTTCGCCGAAGGTGCGATAACCCTTTTCGAAGCCCCGGTGCGACCAATTGCCGTCGGCGATGCTTTCCTCGCCACAGCGGGCTGTGACAAGCAGTTCGCGACCTGTTCGGCCAAGTTCGGTAATGGCGTGAACTTCCGGGGCTTTCCCCACATGCCCGGCGAGGAAGCCGTGCTGCGCTATCCCAATCAGGGCGATGCCAACAACGGCGCGCCCCTTACCTGACGGATTTCCACATGACCGCCAACACCCTGACCCCGGCCGATCCTTCGGCTGTGCTGGCCATCGCACGATCCTGGCTTGGCACGCCCTATCTGCACCAGTCCTCGGTGCAGGGCGTTGGCTGCGATTGCCTTGGCCTGGCACGAGGCATTTGGCGGGCCCTGCATGGCGACGAGCCTTGGGAGGTGCCGCCCTATTCCCGCGATTGGGGCGAGGCGGGGCGGCGCGAAGTCCTGGCCGAAGCAGCGCGGGCGGCCCTGATAGAGGTGTCGCTGAGCGACGCCGGTCCTGGCACGCTGATCCTGTTTCGCATGGCGCCGGGCGTACCTGCCAAGCATTGCGGCTTCCTCGGCGCCAGCGTGATCCGGCCGAGCCTGATCCATGCCTATGACCGTTCCGGCGTGGTCGAAGAGGCTTTCACCCCGGCGTGGGCGCGGCGCGCGGCCTTTGCATTTGTGTTTCCTGCACCCGTCGAGGTGATCTGATGGCCTCCATCGTTCTTGCTGCCGCTGGCGCCTCAATCGGTGCGGGCTTCGGCGGCACCATCCTCGGCCTGTCCGGTGCCGTGATTGGTCAGGCAGCAGGCTCGATCATCGGCACCATCATCGACAGCCGGATCATCGCCTCCTTCGCCCCAAACCAGATTTCCGAAGGGGCGCGGCTGGAAAGCCTGCGTGTAACGTCGTCCACCGAAGGCTCGGTAATCCCGAACGTCTACGGGCGCATGAAGATCGGCGGCAACATCTTCTGGGCGACCGATTTCCTCGAGAAATCCACGACGACCTCGCAAGGCGGTAGCGGAAAAGGTGGTGGTGGCGGCGAGGTCAAGACCACGACCTACTCCTATTCCTGCTCTTTTGCGGTCGGGCTTTGCGAGGGCCCGATTTCAGGGATCGGGCGCATCTGGGCGGACGGCAAACCCTTTGATCTGCCGGGCGCGGTCTGGCGTGTTTACACCGGGACAGAAACCCAACTGCCCGATCCCTTCATCACCGCCAAGATGGGAAGTGGTAGCGCCCCAGCTTATCGCGGCATGGCCTACGTGGTCTTCGAGGAACTGCCGCTCGAGAAGTTCGGCAATCGTATCCCCCAGCTGTCTTTCGAGGTGATCAGACCGACGCTGGCTGACGGCTCCGCCGAAAGCCTGATCCGGGCCGTGAATCTGATCCCCGGCGCAGGCGAGTTTGTCTATGCCACCGAGACCATCACCCGCTCCTCGGGTGGCACGACGGTCCCCGAGAACCAGAACAGCACTTTCGGCAAGGCCGACTTGCCCGCGTCGCTGGACAACCTGGAACAGGTGGCGCCGAACCTCGAAAGCGTCTCGCTGGTCGTGAGCTGGTTCGGCACGGATCTGCGCGCCGGGTCGTGCCTGATCCAGCCCGGGGTCGAGACCACCACCAAAGCCACTTCGCCGAAGTCATGGGCGGTGAATGGTCTGACACGCACCAGCGCGCATCTGATCAGCCAGGTCAGCGGTGCGGCGGCCTTCGGCGGAACGCCTGCGGATTTCGCGGTGGTCGAAGCGATCCAGGACCTGCGCGCCCGGGGCAAGCGCGTGACGTTCTACCCGTTCGTGATGATGGACATCCCGGCCGGAAACACGCTGCCGAACCCTTACAGCGCCAATGCCGCCACCCTCGGCCAGCCCGTCTATCCTTGGCGCGGCCGGATCACCGTTTCGCCCGCAGCCGGGCGAACCGGAACTGTGGAGAAGACTGGGGCCGCAGCGACCCAGATTGCAGCCTTCTTCGGATCCGCAGCAGCCGCCAACTTCTCGACCAATGGCACGGCCGTCAGCTGGACTGGCTCGCCATCCGAATGGGGTTATCGCCGGATGGTCCTGCATTATGCCAAGCTTTGTGCGGCGGCGGGCGGCGTCGACAGCTTCCTGATCGGCTCCGAACTGCGCGGTCTGACCACCGCGCGCTCCGGATCCAGCACCTATCCCGCCGTTGCAGCTCTGCAGACTCTCGCCGCCGATTGCCGGGCGATCCTGGGGCTTGGCACCAAGATCGGCTATGCGGCCGACTGGTCGGAATATTTCGGCCATCAGCCGGGCGACGGCACCGGGGACATCCATTTCCACCTGGACCCGCTTTGGGCTGATGCGAACATCAACTTCATTGGGGTCGACAACTATCTGCCCCTGTCGGATTGGCGGGATGGCACATCGCACCTCGACGCCTCGGGCGGTTGGTCGGGCATTCATGACCCGGCC
This sequence comes from Rhodobacter sp. P1_C2, assembly GCF_056406375.1. Lineage (NCBI taxonomy): Bacteria > Pseudomonadati > Pseudomonadota > Alphaproteobacteria > Rhodobacterales > Rhodobacter > Rhodobacter sp. P1_C2. The sequence goes on along the minus strand of NZ_JBFUAG010000010.1, from coordinate 123,043 downwards.
TATCTGCAATCGAATATCGAGGGCGGCGAATATTTCGACTGGTTCTACGCCTCGGACGCCGCGCGCAACACCCAGACCAGGTCGGCGATCAGCGACGGCGCCTATGGCAAGCCTTGGGTCTTCCGGCCAAAGGATTTCCGCAACTGGTGGATGAACAGCCATAAGAACCGCCCGGGCGGCGTCGAGAGCGCCAGCGCCACGGCATGGGTGCCGCAGTCGAAACCAATCCGCTTCACCGAGATTGGCTGTCCCGCCGTCGACAAGGGCACGAACCAGCCCAATGTCTTCTTCGACCCGAAGAGTTCTGAAAGCGAACTGCCCCACTTCTCATCCGGCGCGCGGGACGACGCGATCCAGCGCCGCTATTTGGAGGCGCTGATCAGCTACTGGTCGGACACTGCCCACAATCCGACATCCACCGTTTATTCCGGTCCGATGATCGACATGACCGAATGCGCGGTCTGGTGCTGGGACGGGCGGCCCTATCCCGCCTGGCCCAGCCGCAGCGATGTCTGGGGCGACACGGCGAATTGGGAAGTCGGGCATTGGCTGAACGGTCGCCTCGGCAATGCCAGCCTCGGGGACCTAGTTCGGTCGATTTGCGCCCGGACGGGGATCGATCCGAACGCGCTGGATGTCTCGCGCCTGGCCGATGCCGTGCCCGGCTTCGTGATCGCGGCCCTCGAAAGCCCGCGTGCCTCCATCGCACCGCTGGCCCGGTATTTTGGCTTCGATGCCGTGGAAAGCCAGGGGCTGCTGCGCTTCGTGCCGCGGGGCGGCACCTCTCTGACCGCGATCACCGCCGACGACCTGGTCGCGGCCGACCGGCCAGAGGGCGAGGACATCGAGTTCACGCGCGGCCAGGAAACCGAACTGCCGCGCGTGTTGAAATGGCGGATTCTGTCGGCCGATGAGGATTATGAGGCGGTCACCGTGGAGGCTCGCCGCGTGACGGTCGACAGTGTGAGGGTCCAGGCCGAGCAATTCGCGATTGCCCATCCACCGGCGACGGCCGATCGCAACGCCCGCCGTGCGCTGTTCGAAGCCTGGATCGGCCGCGAAACCGCGACCTTCGCCTTGCCGCCCTCGCGTCTGGCGCTGGACCCGACAGATGTCGTCTCGGTCGAGAATGACGGACGCAGCTTGGATTTCGCGCTGACCCAGATCGCCGATGGCGAAGCGCGGCGGGTGGAAGCATCGCGACGGGACCAGACGGTCTACGGCTTGCCCGAGGGTCCATCACGGGGCGTGTCAACTGCCGTGCCGGTGGTTTACGGCCCGCCAGATGCGGAAATCCTCGACCTGCCGCAACTTAGCGAAGACGTGGCTGCCTACCGTCCCCTCGCAGTAGTGGCAGCTTCGCCTTGGTATGGTCAGGCCGCGATCTGGCGCAGTGCTTCGCTGGATGGGTTCTCGCTGTTTTCCACGGCCTCGGTGCCCGCCCAATTCGGCACTTTGGCGGCGGCGCTGGCGTCCGGGCCGTCCTGGCGCTTCGATTTGGCGAATGCGCTGCTGGTCGATATCGCCTCCGGATCACTGCAGAGCGTGACCGACGAGCAGCTGTTCGCGGGCGCCAATGCGCTGTCTTTGGAAACCGCTCCCGGCACCTGGGAGGTGCTGCAGTTCGGACAGGCCAGCATCGTCACGACCGGCCGCTGGAAACTGACACGACTGCTGCGGGGACAGTCTGGCACCGAAGACGCCATCGTGACCTCGGCCGCGATCGGCAGTCGGATCGTGTTTCTGGGGTCGGCACTGGTGCCGCTGCCGGTGACAGAGGCGGAGCTTGGCATGCCTTGGAACTGGCGCATCGGACCGGTGGGTCGTGCTGCCGGGGATGCCATCAACCTCGCTCTGGCCTTTACGCCGCAGGGCCGGGGCCTGCGCACCTGGAGTCCAGTGCGGATCAAGGGCGTTTGGCAGGGATCGGGCGACATCACCCTGTCCTGGCTGCGGCGGACCAGGTCGCTGGCAGGCGATAGCTGGAATGCGCCAGAAGTGCCGCTGGGCGAGAACGCCGAGGCTTATGACATCGAAGTGCTGAACGGTGGCGGCTCGGCGGTCCGAACGGTCACCGGCCTGCCAGTTGCCGCCTGGACCTATTCAGCCGCGATGCAGGCCACCGATTTCGGCGCACCTGTAGCCAGCCTGCGCCTGCGCGTTTTCCAGAACGGCCAACTGGGCCGCGGCGCGCCTGCTGAAACCATCCTGACCCCCTAGGAGAATGCACATGGCGGATACGCCCAACCTGGTTCTGCCCTATCTCGCGGCGAACCAGTCGCAGAAACATGTCACGGTGAACGAGGCGCTGCGCCGACTGGATGCGCTGGTGCAGGTCACCGTTCAGAGCGCGGCGCTGGCCACACCTCCTGGAAGTCCGGTCGAAGGCCAGCGCTGGATCGTCCCTGCTTCGCCGACTGGCGCATGGGCCGGGCAATCAGGAAAGATTGGCGCCTGGCAGGACGGCGCATGGGTCTTCTATGCCCCGCTCGACGGTTGGACAGCCGTCGATGCCAGTACCGACACGCTCCTGATGTTCAACGCGGGAACGGGCACATGGGCCAGTATCATCACCGGCATCTTCTCCGATGCCGCATTCACCCTTCAGGACGACATCGATCCGACCAAACAGGCCCGGTTCCAGACCGCAGGATTCACCGCAGGTGCGACGAGGGTGTTCAGCCTTCCGGATGTATCGGGGACCTTGGCGGTCCTTTCAGGTGTCGCCCAGACCTTTCAGAACACGACCACCTTCTCGGCCACCAGCGTCACGGTGGGCAGTTCCGCAGCGGCCTCAACTCTCGGCATTGGCACAGGGGCTACGACGAGCGGGGTCACCAAGGCCGTGAATATCGGCATCGCCGGATTGTCGGGTTCGACCACCAATGTGACCATCGGATCGGCGGTGGCCGGGGCGCTGGGCACGCTGACGATCAACAGCCCCACGGTGACCTTCGCCAGCAGTGTTTCTGCCATCGCCATGGCCGCGGCCAACGTTTCGGCCCTTTATCTCGGTCTTGGTGGTGCCACGGCCGATGCAACGAACCGCCTGTCAATCAATGCCCCAGCCAGCCTCTTCAACAACGCGGGCGCAGGACATCAGGTCAAGGTCAACAAGGCCGCCGCCACAGACACCGGCTCCTTCCTGTTCCAGACCGGGTTTTCCGGACGGGCAGAGTTTGGCCTCACCGGGTCCGACGATTTCCAGATCAAGGTCTCGGGCGACGGCGCCACCTGGTTCAACGCCCTGCAACTGGAGCGCACCTCCGGCCGGGTCCGCGCCATGGTGGCGCTGCAATTGAACCCGAATGCGGGCGACCCGGGTACCGTGGCGGATGGCGACCTCTGGTACAATTCCAGCACAGGAAAGTTCCGTGGACGGCAGGCCGGTTCGTCGGTCGATCTGATCGGCGGCAGCGGATCGGGGGCCACTCCTGTCTACGGGGTATTGCAAGCCAACTACACCCTGACCAGCGCCACCACGGCGCAGAAGCTGTTCAATTGGTCGACCAACGGGGCGCTGTCCCTGGCAGCAGGCACTTACCGTTTCTCCTGTTCGCTTCTCCTGACCTCGATGTCGGCCACCAGCGGTTCGGCGAAGTTCGATCTGAAGGGTGCGGGCTCGGCCATCTTCGGCAAGATGTCCATGCAGGATTTCGGCTCGCGGGGGACCGTGGCGGTTGGCGGCACAACTGCCACATCGGGCACGGCGTCCGATGTTCCGGCGAGCGGCGGTGCCCTTGCGTCGGCGGCGACGTCGGCGGCCCTTCGGGCATCTATCCACGGCACCTTCGAGATCACCACCGCCGGGACGATCATCCCCTCCATCGCGCTCGATGTCGCGGCTGCGGCTGTCGTCAACGCGGGCAGCTATTTCGAATGCATCTACCTCGGCCCGGCCGCCGCGCTGGGCGGCAGCTGGTCCTGAACTAGCAAAAATCCGCATCCCAAACTTTCCATACGAAAGGAGCCCTTCGTGGCAAACCCAAACGACTTCTGGTCATGGATCATGACCGATCAGGCGAAAACCGCGCTCGCTGGTGCCGCAGGCGGCATCGTTCGTTGGGTCACCCTACGCGAGCGCTGGCAGGACGGCGTGGCCTCCCTCCTCGTGGGCTCGATCTGTGCCCTCTATGTCGGGCCCTTCGTCAATCCGCTGATCAGCCCGATGATCGGTGACCTGGCACCGAACGGCGACACGAATGGCTTCGCTTCGTTCATCGTGGGCTTGGGTGGGATTTCCATCGCCGGTCTGCTGATAGACCTGATCCGTACCCGGACCTCCAAGGCGAAAGGGGACGGCGATGCGCAAGGTTGAACGATTCCGCCACCTCCGCCGCGAGGCCCTTTTCTGGGGCGTCGCTGTCCTGGTCGGCTTCATCTTTTTTGTCTGCGTCTGACCCATCATCTTCGAAAGGACATCCCATGATTTTCCAAGGCAGGGCCCGCTACCCCGTCACCGAGATCATCCTGCACTGCGCCGACACACGTCCAGAATGGATGGACGGGCACCCGCTCGTCGAAAAGGTCGCCGAAATCCGCCGCTGGCATGTCCGGCAGCGCGGTTGGCGCGACATCGGCTATCACTGGGTCATTGACCGGAACGGGGTGGTGGCGCCGGGTCGTCCGGAGACCGAGATTGGCGCCCATGTTGAAGGGCATAATCGCGGGACGATCGGGATCTGTCTGCTTGGCGGATATGGTGCAGAGGCGGACGATGAGTTCGAGAAGAACTTCACGCCGGCGCAGGCGGCGGCCGCGAGACGGCTGATCCATGAGATCAAGGGCCGCGCGGCGATCCAGAAGGTTTCGGGACACAACGACTACTCGGCCAAGGCCTGTCCAGGGTTTCAGGTGCAATCCCTATTCAGTTTGGGGTAATGTGCATCAAGGCGATCCTGATCTGTTTCGACGCGGAGAACGAGAACGGGGACCGCCGGAAATCTGTGCCTTCCCAACACAGGTGGGGAAGCGGACGCAACCCAAGAACTTGCTGTAGGGTCCAGTTCGCTCAATCAGCCATCCGTCAACGCAATCCGGACAGCATGGAAACTTGGCGCCGCAGGAACATGCGGCAAACTCGGTTCCTGACTGGCGTCGCGGCAAGGCTAACCCGCAGGAGGGACAGGCGGGCAGAAGGTTTGCACAATGCTGGACGTGCTCGCAGCGATACCACACACGACCATCCTGCCCAGTGACGCCTAGCAACCGCCCGCCGCATTCACCGCAGATGTGTTCCTCCGCTGATGCCCCCGGCATTGCCACGATACCGTAGGCTGGATCCTTCTTCAGTTCGGTGACAAAGGGCGACGGCCGTGCATTCGAAGTCAGGATCGTGAGGGAGTGACGGGCGCGAGTCATGGCGACATACATCACCCGCCGCTCTTCAGCATTCTGGAAGGCTTCCTCCTCCGGCGAAACCAATGACAAAAGAGGATCGTCGACGATCTCGGAGGGAAAACCAGTTCGACCACTATCGGCATTCAAAAGAACCACGTGGTCAGCTTCGAGCCCCTTCGAGGCATGGATTGTCTTGAAGGTGATCCCCAAGCGCGGAAATAAGCGCCGCAGGTCCTGAAGGTCCGGCTCAAGGAAACGGTAGCGGCCAAGCAGCAAGACGGACACGGCCTTTGCTTCCCCGGCTGGCAGGCCCGCAAGAACTTCGCAGAGCTTCCGCTCCTCCTCGTTCTTCGACACAGAGACGATCTTGATGGCCGGTTCGGTCGCAAACCCGGCAGGGACGATCTTCTTTTCGATCTGAGCAGGGTTCCGCAAAACGAAAGTTCTGGCGGCGAAGGCAATCTGGTCTACAGATCGGAAGGTGCGGCCGAGATCGACGGCGCGATGAACCCCTTTTTCGCCATCAAAGGTGCCGCCGAACTCTCTTCCGAAATGGCGCATCAAATGAATGTCTGATCCGGCGAAACGGAAGATCGATTGCCAGTCATCGCCGACAGCAAAGATGCGCGCGTCCGTATGCTGGTTTTTCAAGGCCTTCACCAATCGCGCTCGGCTTTGAGAAATGTCCTGAAACTCGTCGACCAGGATGTGGCGGAAGGGGCTAACATATTGCCCGGACTCGGCATAGCGCGCGGCGCGCAAGATCATGTCTTCAAAGTCGATCCGTCCCGCGAGCCGCTTCTGATACTCGTCGAAAACCGGCGCAAAGACATCAAGAAAGGCCTTAGCCCGTTTGCCCAGCTTCATCCGGTCCGATTTCGCCGCGCATTCCTCTAGGCGATAGCCGCCGCTTTTGTACTTCCGCAGGAAAGTTCCAAGGATCTTGGAGAAGTCATCAACCTGCTTGAGTTCCACGATCCGGTCATAAATCATGTCCACCGGTCGCGGCTTCAACGCTACATGAGCGGCCAGCTTTTCGGCCAAGCCGATCAAGAGGCGTCCTTCCTGCCGTTCATAACTATAGGTCTCGATGAGGGTGGTCTCATGTTCAGCGTGGACCCGCCGCTTCCACTCCATCCCTTCCAGATATTCATCGCGGTTGATGAAAGGGGCAGTCATCAATTGCTCCCGACCATCGGCCATTTTCTGGCGGCGCACCCCAAAATGCTCGATGTAGATGCCGCTTTCGGTCAGACGGAAATCAGGCTGGTAGTCCCGCCTGCCAACTTCAGAGACTTTGTGCTCGTAGTCCGGCTCGTATTCGTAGGCGACGCCATTCTCGTAAAGCCAATTGGCGATCTGCAATTCCTCGTAGCTCTTGACCTTCTCGCCCTGAAGGGTGCGCAAGTCTTGGGCTTCCATATGCGTATAGAACTCATGCTTGGTCTTGAAATCCCATTCGGTCTTCGGCTCGACCAAGAAATGTGAGAACCACGCGATGATTGCCCTTGAAACATCCGACATCCGATGGACCAAGTCTTTCAATATCTGCTTGATCAGGTTGGTGAAAGCCAAGTCGTCGGTAGCATGGTCAGCAAGGGCCGGTTTTGATCCTTCAACGATCCCGATGATTTCATAAGCGATCGCATGAAAGGTTCGTGCCACGATCGGCACACCGGACCGCGCTTCAACCCGTTCGGACATCTCCGCTGCCGCGTTCTTGGCAAAGGCCAGAAGCAGAATCTCCTCGGGTTGACGGATCCCGGCCTTGACGAGATAGGCGGCCTTGGCAGTGATCACACTGGTCTTGCCTGAGCCCGCCCCTGCTAGGACGAGCGTCGCGTCTTCATCAACCACGACCGAGAGCCGCTGTTCAGGTGTCAGCGGCTTGCTCTCGATTGTGTCGAAGAAGTCCCGCCACCGGTTCAACTCCTCGGCGACGAAAGCTGTGATTCCGCTGTTCCGAGCAAGTCGTGGGTCGGCGACGAACCTCCGGATTGTCGTGATCTTCGCTGTGATGCCGGGCCCGACCGCGCTTGGCTGCAACTTTGATAGAAGTGACGCATCAAGTGCACGCGCGTCATCGAGCAAAGACGAGATTCTACATGCGGCTGGATAGAATGCCGGAGTTACGAGCGAGCGGACCTCACCCAAGATGCGTTCCAGACGCACAGACTCCTTTTCAATGGCGGCCAAGTTGAACTCGGTCCATGCGTTCTGCAGCTTCTCTGAGAACTGCCGAGCAGAGAGATTTCCAGCGCCCTTTAGTTTCTGGCTAGCGCGTCCGGCGGTCGAAATGGTCAGTGTTGTCCCGAATAACCCTTTCTGCAGAACAGGTGGGCCTGTCAGCGAGTCCAACCCTACAGTTGCAACCTGTCCACTTCGGGTGATCCGCAGTAGATCACCATCCATTTCCATGCGCCGTGCGAACAGTCCGAACGGGTCAATCAGAAATCCAAGCAGTGGGCGTTGTTGCAGTCGAATCAATGATCTGTGCCTTCTCGTCTCCAAGAACCAACTTGAGCTGGGACTTTTGCCAACTGCAACCTTGATCGGCTATCAAGGCGAAATGCAGTGGACTTCGAACGCCATTTGACATGCAATACTTTGAAGAAGCGCATCAAGTGGCTACGATTGGATAGGTTGGATTGAACCCTGTTGATCTTGTTTCATCGGCTCCATGGACAAGGGTCGTTTTCACAACCTACGCGCTGAGCCTGTCCTTTTTCGAAGCAGTTATTCTCGATGCTCTTCTTCGCGGGCGGGCGCGAGGCGCGCTTATCTTGTCCGATCTGGAAGGGGTGCGGGCAGCGCTCAGTGAAGAGGGCGCACGTCGCGTCGGTCGGGACTATGAAATCTCGCCCGTCGTTTGCAACCGGCCGGGCGTCTTTCACCCGAAAATCACCGTTCTGTCGAATGAGGCCGACACACATCTCATGGTTGGCTCGGGAAATTTGACCTTTTCAGGCTGGGGTGGGAACTTAGAGGTAATCGAACACCTGCATCCCAGTTTTGCTGCCGATGCATTCGATGATGCAGCGGCGTTCTTCGAGGGCTTGGCGACGTCGAAATCCGTGGCGGTGACGGACGCAAATGCGTGTCAGGAAATCGCGGCTGACCTTCGAAAAGCTGCGTCGCGTGGAAGCCGCAATGGCCAGTTTCGACTTTTGCACAGTCTTGAAACGCCGATTGCTGAACAGGTCGCGCTCCATGCCGATCAACTCGGCGGAGCGACCCGCATCACTGTGGCCTCGCCGTACTTCGATCTGGATGGAACGGGCATCGAAAAGCTTTCAGCGATGACCCGTTGCGACGATGTTCACTTGCACGCACATCCCTTCGGAAGTGCAGGTGGTGGGGTCACGTATCCCTGGCCCTTTGCTGCAAAACGGCAATGGGACCCCGTGACGCTTTCGCATTTGGCGGAGGATCACCGGAGGTTGCACGCAAAGACCTGGGAGGTTCGATGCAGGCAGGGTCGGCTCCTTCTCGCAGGCAGTGCCAATGCAACCAATGCCGGTCTGTTCGGCAACAACATCGAAGCCAGCGTCCTCAGGGTCCAGCGAGAGGCGAAATCCTATTGGCAATCATCGGTCGGAACCCCGCCCGCTCGCCTGGCGCCAGATGAGGACAAGGAGGCGCAGGCCGGATCCGAAATCGGCCTTTTGCATGCGAAGCTGGAAGGAGACACGGTCGTCGGCCGCATCCTGAAACCTCTTGGTCACGGCAAGATGAGGGCTGGTTTGCGGAGCCCCCTTCGATCGGCAGACGTCGGAGAGATCGAGACCGATGAACAGGGTCTCTTCAGCCTGCCGGCCGCAGGCTTCGAACTGGACGCTCTGAAGACGGGACGACTCATCCTGCGCCTGGAAAAGGGCGAGCTCGCATGGGAGGGATTTCTTTCCGTGTCGATCACCTTGGAGTTGATCCGGCGTACAGGCGCCATCGCGTCGAAACTGTTCGCCATGCTCAGTGGGACCGAGACCCCCGAGGATGTTGCTGCGATCCTCGCCTGGTTCAAGGATGATCCTGGACGTCTTCCCGTCATCGCGCCTCTTACCGGCGCGGGGCTGGTAACGGCGAACGGTGCCCAAGGCTCGCCCTTCGTGACGCTGGGCGATCTGGCCACCGCGCATTTGACGTCAGCCACGTCCTCGAGTGAGGGAGGCAGCCAACAATTCGCCTGGCAGAGGGCGATGGCCATGATCCGGGCCAGCTTCATCGAGGTAGGTGGCCCATGGCATGAGGCCGCCTCCGGCGGCGATGACGCTGATGAGGACGACGTCGATGCACTGAGCGCCCGGACATCCGCCGACCAACGGGCGAACGAAAAGTCGCGGCGGTATTTTGCTGAGCTTTTGGACGCGATCCTCGCCCCCTCAGCAAAGGAAGGCGCCGTGCAAATCGCATTGTCCTTGGCTCATTTCTTGGCGGATCGCCTGCGCCCCGAACGGCACGAAGTCCAATCTTGGGTGCAAAGGATCCTGCATCGGGTGTCGGCCATCTCCGGTCCAGAGGCGGACCTGATCACTGCCACTGCATTACTATACCACAGCACACTCCAGCCGGGCTCAGGCCCCATAAGGTCGCGGCGCTTCTTCCTCAAAAGGGGGGTCGACCTTGGCGCAGTAAACCTCGATCTCAACTGCATTCCTGCTTTTGTTAGTATCCTCAATCCGCAGGTAGACCTGGCGGCAGAGCTCAACAAAGCGAAGTGCGCAGTGACCATGGGTGAGCAGATCCTGGCCTACCTTGCAGCTGCCGAAGGGCGCGGCCCAAACAATGGCTTCGACGACCTGAAGACGTCCCGCCATTGGCCGAAACTACTTCGCGCCCTCCAAAACCCGGCCGACTTTGCCAAGATCACGGTCCTTGACGAAGCGACGGACTCTTGCCCGCGCAAGCGTATCTTGCTTCCCACGGGGTCGAGAGCCGATTTGAAGTCCCAAGGTGTCGCGGTATGCGATTGCTGTTCCCGCCTGATCCTCAACAAGGATTGCTGAGCATGCCGTCTCTCGAGGAAATGCTAATTGAAACGCGCCAGCAGATTGAGGCGCGGCCAGTCGCGGCCGCAAAGATGGGCATCGGCGGCGTCGACCCGTTGGGCCTTCGACAGATCAACTTCGAACTCATGGATCAGGTGCTGCCTGATCTGAACAATGTCGCGCGGCATATCCGTCCTTACATCGTGATGGCTTGGGCCTGGCGCCGGGTCAGAACGATAGTCAAAAGCACCGGAATGAAAGGGGCGACGTCAGAGCAGATGCGCGACTTTGTCGACCGCATCGAGGCGATCTATGCTTGGTCGCAATTCCTGCGCGATCCCCAGAGTGATCTTCCTGGGCGGCAAGCTATGCAGGAGCTCATGACCGCGCCGAAATACCATTTTGGCGGTGTCCAATGGGCGGCGCGCAGGGACATGAGGCGAGAGTCGACGGGCATCATCTCTCCGCTGAACTATGGGCCCACCCTGCGCACGCTCGAATGGCTCGTGCCTGTCGAGTCAGCCGCTGGTGTGTTTCAGCCGGATCCTGCCCTCGACCCGGTTCTGGACGAATTCGAGGATGCAATACGGACAGAGTTGGCGCATGAAGCTTTCAACAAGTTTGGCCCTGTCACTGTAACTCGTGAAGACGCAGTTCGGTGGGGCGCCTTGTGGTCGTTGGAGGGGACCACCGACAGCGAAATAGATATCACGTTCTCCCGCTTGATGGAAAAAGGGGCGGCGAAAGCGCGTCGCGAGGGAATTAAGCTATTGTTGGCGGCGCATGAGGACCTGCAAGAGACCGCAGCAACCGCCGACGCGTTGCGAATGAGGATGGCAGACCTGCCAGATGCTTGGCGCAATTCGGCATTACGTCCTGAGATATCGTTTCAATGGCGAGAGCTTCAGGTTCGACAGTTGTTTCGCCTCGTGCTGGAAGGACTATTTTACTGGACGATCGGCGCCTTGATGAAAGGACCGATGACGACCCAGCAGATAGCGCGGACCTTCCTCGACGAACTCGCCGCGGGTGCCGACCTCCCGAAGTCAGCCGAAAGCTGGGTGACTGGGCCCGGGATTACAGGAAACCCGGTCACATTCCTAAGAAACATCCAAACCGAACTGCAGAGACGACCACGCAATCCTGCGCAGCTTTCCACGGCCCTACTTCGAGGCTTGACCTTTAGTTTGGTCGAGGCGCCGACTGAGGCACATCGGTTCGAAAGTCTAGACAGATTGCCTCTGGCGCGTGCGCGCAAGGCCGCAGAAGCTTGGAAGCTTCTGCCCCCCGGGGAGTTCTTGGCCCGGTTGATCGAGAACTGGATCATGGCGCAACATGCGTATTGGTCGGTCGGGCGCGGCCTCGCAGATGCCAGAACGAGAGGAAAGCAAATCATGCGGCTCAGGATCGTAATGGATGAAGGTGGCTGGACCTTGACCCCTGGCACCACGACGGTGGGCAACCCGCCCCAACCAACACCTGATCGACTTGAAACGGCGATCAGCCTCCTGACCGAATGCCGCCGGCTTCGGGAGGCATAGGCGCAAGGGAGCGTCGCTCTCACCCCAGAGATGGGGTGGATGCCGCTCTCTCCCCAACGGCGTCGCGATGCGCCAAGCTAGTGATGCTGAAGTCACACGAGAAACGAGAGGGCATCCATGAAGGAAGTTAGCATCATCGGGGTTGATCTGGCAAAGGACGTGTTCCAGCTGCATGGCGCGGCCACAGACGGGACGGTCCTGTTCCGCAAGAAGCTGTCGCGGCCGCAGTTCCAGCGATTCATGGCGGAGCATGGGCAGTGCCTCGTCGTGATGGAGGCCTGTGGCGGCGCGCATCACTGGGCGCGGGAATTGGAGCGGGTCGGCCACGAGGTCAGACTGATCGCACCGCGCTACGTCAAGCCATTCATCAAGCGGCAGAAAAACGATGCTGCAGATGCGGAGGCGATCGTCGAGGCGGCGCTGCGCCCGACCATGCGCTATGTCGAGCGCAAGAACGGTGACCAGCAAGCTCGTTCCATCCTGTTCCGCACCCGTGAGCAGTTCGTGAAACAGCGCACCGAAGCGGTCAATGCGCTGCGGTCGCACCTGTACGAGTTCGGCTTCATCGCGCCGGAGGGGATCGGCTATCTCCCGCGCCTCGGTGCCGTCCTTGAAGATCCGAACTCGGATTTGCCGCCGCTCGCCCGGGAAATCTGTCGCGAGTTGCTGGATCAGATCGTGCATCTGACCGGCCGGATTAATGCCATGAAAAAGAGGATCGACGCGATCGCAAGGGAAGGCGCGACATCCCGCCGCCTGCAGACCATGCCGGGGGTGGGTCCGATCAGCGCCTTGGCCGTCGAGACCTTTGCGCCGCCGATGGAACAGTTCAAACGCGGCCGCGACTTTGCGGCCTGGCTTGGTCTGGTCCCGCGACAGGCCTCGACCGGCGGCAAGCAGAAGCTCGGGAAAACCTCGAAGATGGGCCAGCGCGACATTCGCCGCCTACTGATCACCGGCGCGATGGCCGTGATCCGCTGGGCGCTGCGCCATGGCGCACCGCGCAATCCCTGGCTGGCGCGCATGCTGCAACGCAAGCCGCCGATGTTGGCCGCCTCGGCGCTGGCCAACAAGATGGCGCGTGGCATCTGGGCGATGCTGACGCGCGGCGAAGACTATCGCGGTCCGGAGATCGGAAACGCTGCCTGATCCGGCGGCACGGTTCGAACCGGACCACCAAGTTGTGAGGAAGACATGAACTGCATGGGCAAATGATCGACATGATCCGGGTTGGGCAAAACAGAAACCTTCTCCGAGCCTCGAGCTCGCTCTCAGAGATCTGGCCCCGGTCCGCGCATCACCATCTCGGCCAGCGGCAGCTATCGGGCCGCACCAACAGGCCTGACAAGAGTCCGCACTCGATCACATGTCTAAGGTTCAGAAATTCCTTGCAAATGAGAGCGGCATCCACAAGAGAAGGTTCGACCGCAGTCGCGTTCCCTCCGCCACTTGCCCCTGGATACCTATTCTCACCCGCCACGATCGGCAGGAATTTCTCGTTATATTGGGGGGTTATGCGGGAACAGCTGAACACTGCGTTTGTGGAAAAACGCCGGAAATGGGCTCTCTGGGAGGATATTCTCCGAAGCTGATTGCTGCGTGGATTTAGTTTCAGCTTCAAGCCATTGCTTTTGAACAGAAGAATTTGACGAATATTTTGACCGTTCGTGTTTTCCGCCCGCATAGCAGGCGCAACTGGTATCGAACCATTGTTGGTGGCATCCACGACAAGGCGCACTGCAATGCTTCTTGCCCTCGGTGACCTGCAACAGGCAGTACTGAGGTCTATCCTCAAATCCGTCTTGATGCGACGACGCCTAGGTTAACCGCACCTTGATCTGCACAGCTGCGACGTGATCGGCCCATTGTTGGCGGCGGAACTGGCCGGCCCGAACTACCGCGGCGATGCGCGCAATGCCATCGTGGTTGAGCGCAAGGAAGACATGAAAAGCGCGGCATCCCAAGCCCGGACATCGCCGACGCCTTTGCGCTCACCTTCGCCTGGCCGGTGCGCCGCAGCGAGGAGAGCAATACTGCCGACTGGAGTCGTTTTGTGGCCTGTTGCACCGGCTTCTCCCGGATCAGGTTCGTGACCAGCGCGGCGCGCCCGTTGTGAGCTGTTCGACTGCACGGTATCATCGGCTTTCACATCTTTTTGCGAGGTTAGTCGGATGACCGAAGTGTTTGACTCGCAGGGTTACTATGCTGTGATTTCCGCGACCACCTTGAAACCGATGTCCGCCGAGACGGGAGCACGGTATCTCGCGATGACGGAACGCATGCTGGATTTGGCGCAGCTGCAGGACGGTTTTCTCGGCAGAGAGGCTGCGCGCGACGACAAGTTGGGAATCTCCGTCAGCTATTGGAGGTCCATGGCGGCAATTGATGCGTGGCGTACGGAAGCCGCCCATATGGCCGTCAAGGCATTTGGCAGGCTGGAGGTTTACGCCACTTGGCACATCCGAATATGTCGTGTCGAGTGCGAGTATGGCAATGTCATCGGAACGGCGCGAAACGATGGTACCGACGAACGGTATCACCAGTGACGATGTTGTCACGACGCAGCGCTTTGTGGCCTAGGAGCGGGTCCCGACGGCCCGGCAGCGCGCGACCGGGCTGAGCCTCGAGGTCCTGCGAAACGCGATTGATGCCTTTGCCGTTGGCTTAGGAACAGCGTCGCAAAGGGCGAGAGGCCGGCTGGCCGCGGTGCCGCATCGCCGTGGCCACGAGATTTGGAAAGCGGGCATTGATGCGGCCTCAGGATTCGGCGATCGATTTCAGGGATGAACCAATAGCCTGCGAAGGAAAACTCGGCCTTGCTATGGGCTCACCGGGTTCAAAAGCACCCCCGTGGCGTCCTGCATGATGACGGCGCCCTGATCCAGAAGCCCCACCTTCTGGCCGTCATCGAAGATCGCCACCCCGGCGCGCCGGATTTTCTGGATGAAGGCGATCAGTTCGGGCGAGGTTCCGACCTTGAGGTGGCCCGTCATCTCGCCGGCATTGACATCGGTCAGGTCGATCACCGCGACATCGAGCCCACCGAGTTCGTCCTTCGAGTGGACACTTCCGACCCGGCGGCTCTCGCCCCGCAGTTTCGCCGACAGGCCAAGGGCGCGATCATCATCCGAGACGAGCAGGTAGATCGGCACGCCCGCCGCCAGCACGGGCACCGCCTGTTTGCGGAAGACGTCGATCTGCAGGTCGGCCGAAATCAGCACGACCGCGCCGATCTTGTCCAGCGCGGCGCGATCGTTGGACAGGGCCATCGTGCGCAGGGTCTCCATGACGAGAAAGGTCCCCATGGAATGCGCGACCAAGTTATAGCTGCGAAGCCTTGTCCTGCTCATCAGGCGCAGCGTTTCGGCCAGGGCATCGCGCGAGAACAGGGCGTTCTCGCGGTCAGCGATATAGGCCATGAGATGCGCCTCGGAGGGCCATGTGAACATCACATGCACGCCGGGGGCCTGCAGGTCATGGTTCAGTTGCGCCGTCTTCATCAGGCCTTCGGCAAAGTTGGTGTTGAAGCCGTGCACCAGAAGCGCGCCGGTGCGGGCCGAGGCGGGCAGCGCAGCCGCGGCGCCGTTCACGGCGCCGACGAAACCCCTTGGCCCGTCCAGCGTTTCCGCCTCGGTCACCAGGAAATCCCGGTGCGGGTCGGGCTTTTCACCCGGATAGCTGACCGTCCCCAGCTTGCGCTCCTTTGGGATCGAGACGCTGAATTCGGCGAAATGCGTGGTGAAATCGCGCCCGGAAGAGAAGAACTCCGGCGCGGCGGCAGGCTTGCGCGAGGTGGCAACGATCACCTTCTGGATCACGGTATCGGTGGCCGCCGCAGGGGGCACGACACCGACCACGCCGCGCTGGCCGCAGCCTGCCAATGCCGCAGCCCCGAAATATCCAAGGCAGGTGCGCCGGCTGAACGAGGGTGGAAAGACGGGAGAGCTCATGGCGATATCCTCAGGTGGACAGGTTGGGGGTTGCAGGGTCGGAGACGGGTGCCGCAAGGGCTGCCGCGCCGCCCAGAACGACCGTCGAGGGCAGGGGCCCCCCGTCGCTGACGGCCACGCGGACCTCCCGCCGGGCAAAGGCGATGCCCGCCGCGGCAAAATCCAGCTGCACCCGGCGGTAGATTTCCCGCTGGATCAGGAACTGCTGGGAAAGTTCCGGACGGAACATGAATTTGCCCCGCACCACGATGCCGACATCGTTGACCTGGCTGACGCCCTTGAACTTGAAAGGCAGGATGAAGGCGGGCGCGAAGGCCGGGTTGGCCATCAGATCCTGGCCGATGCGCTTGAAGATCTTGCGCACCTTCTCGATGTCGGTGTCGAAGGGCACGGTGAAGACCTGCTTCATCGTCCCCCAGTCGCGGCTCATGTTGGTGATGGCACTGACATTGCTGTAGGGGATGCAGTTCAGCGCGCCGTCGGATTGGCGCAGATGCAGCGACCGGATGGACAGGCTCTCCACCGTGCCTTCGATGCCGCCGGTCTTGACATATTCATTGGCCCGGAAGGCATCCTCGATCAGGAAGAAGACGCCGGAGACGACATCGGCCACCAGTTTCTGCGCACCGAAGCCGAGCGCAATTCCGGCGACGCCCGCGCCCGCCATCAGGGGCGTCACATTCACGCCCAACACGTCCAGCGTCATCAGCACCGTGATGACCAGGACGGCAACCTGGGCGACAAAGCCAAGCGGCGGCAGGATGGTGGCCAGGCGCGATGCCGCGCTCGGCTGGTAGCCGTCATCCACCTCTTCGGGGGAAAGCGGGTTCGGCGCATGCCCCGTCTCGATCAACAGACGGCGGTTGATCAGCAGCCGGATCAGCTCCCACACCACATAGCCCGACAGAAGGATCAGAAGCGCCATGACGCTGCGCCGCGCCAGAACCTCGCCGACGCCGGACGATGCGACACGGTAGAGCGAAATCTCCCAGAGCCAGGCCGTCACCAGCACGACGGCGCCGAAGAAGACCACCCGCGCGATCCGCACGCCGCTGGAATAGACCGCCTCCTTGGCGGCATCGGCCAGGGCGCCGCTGCCCTGCGCGCCCCGCAGCGCGGCCAGGACTCCGGTGCGGATCAGCCCGTCGAACATCGGTGTCGCCAGCAGCAGGCAGAGGCCGATCAGGTGCCGCCCTGTCTGCATGCCCTGCGGCGCACCCGCGGCCATGGCTGCGGTCGAGGCGAGCCAGGTCCACAGGATGGCGGCCAAGGCAAGGGCAGGATAGGCCCGTTCGAACAGCGACCGAGGCTGCCCCGCCGCGCCATTGCCGACAGTGTCGCGCAGCACCGGGCGCGAGGCCCAGACCATCGCGGCCAGAAGCAGGAAAACGATCGTGTTCACCCAGAACCCGGCGCCCTGCGTTTGCTCCTGGCGCCCCGTCTCGACCGCGATGCGCCACAGCGTCTCTGCGATGCCGGCAAGGACGGAGGCAAGCAGGATGCCCGCAGGGAACAGGCGCGCCGACCTTGCCCCCGCCGGTTGCGACCGCGTCAGCAGCCGCGCCAACTCAAGCCCCAGGCGCGGGACGAAGACCAGCCAGACCAGGACCGTCAGCGCCACCCGCGTCTCGCGCGGTGGCAGCAGGAAAGCCGCGGCGGCAGCCGACACCGCCAGCGCCACGACAGCGCCGATAATCTCGTGCGACAGGTGGCGCAGCGGCGCGACCAGGGCCGCGACAGCGGAAGGAACTGCGACGGCGCCGACCCCCGGCAGGGTGGAAAGCGTCACCGGCGGCACCACCTTGCCCGCCAGAACCCGGTCAGCCAGGTGTCCGAGGATCAGGGCGATCAGCAGCGCCGCGGCAAGCCAGGCCGTGCCGCGGCTGCCCAATTCAGCAAGATAATCGCGGCAGGCGACAAAGGCGGCCCTTGCATGCGCCGGGCTTTCCCGCACGGCCGTGCCAAGTTCGGAGGCGAGGGTATTCAGCCGCTCTGAAAGCCCGGCAACGGAATCCGCCGGCGGGGCGGCCGGTTCCGCTGCGGCGGCCCGCGCGCCGAGTTCGCTCAGCAAAAGGTCGCGCACCTCCTGATCGGTCAGCCGCGACACCATCGCATCGACTGCTGCAGGCGAGCGGAGGTCGGCACTCGTCGGCCGGGCTCCGTCCTGCGCAAAGGCCGGGGTCGCAAGAAGCAGGAACAGGCAGGGCCAGACAACTGCGAATATCCGTCCGAGTGGTGATTTCTGCAGCAACCGCATTTCCTTTCGCGCGCCCCCATTCACGCCGGTGCCTGTGGCGACCCGACCCCTCATGTCTTTTGCTTCTCTCGGTAAAAACCCGCGCCGCCGGGCGCTTCAGAACCTGATCGACATGCCGATGACCGGACCGCGCATCGTCACGTCGTAGATGAAGCCGCTGTTCTTGTAATCGACCGCCAGCACCCGATAGCCGGCGTAGAAGGCAAACTTGTCGTTCTTCTGGAAGTTCACCGTACCCTGCAATTGCCAGGTCAGATCCGAACCCGCACCCGATCCGCCCACGTCCCCGGCAAGCGTGACGCTCCACGGCCCGCTGATCTTGGCGTTCATCCGGGCGCCGATGACCGGGTCGATCCAGCTTTCGGTATGGGAGAAGCCGATGGAGGCCGGCGAACCGGGGGCAACCGTGCCGGCGTTGTCGACATTCCAGTACCGCAGCCCCAGGCCAAGATCGACATTGACCTGCGCGCTTTCATGCACGCGGTAATAGACGTTGCCCTGCAGGGTCAGGCTCTTCTGGTCCAGCCCGGCCGAGACCGGCAGCGGGCCCGGCACGGTGCCGCTGGGCGAGACATGAGAGTACATGATATCCCCCATGTAGCCCCAGCGCCCGTTGCGCACTTCGACCGCGCTCATGAACCCGAAGTCGAGGTCGTCGAGCACGTCGCGGAAGCTCAGGTTGATATTGGCCGGCGGCAGTCCGGGCGTCGTGGACGCCCGGCCTTTCAGCCCGCTCGCAAAGAGATAGCCCGACAGGATCACCTCCTTGCCGCTGCCGGCCGTCGGGCCCTCGGCCCTTGCGGCACCGGCCGAAGCCAGCGCGAGGAGCAGAGCACCGGCGATGACCCGCGACCGGGTGGGTTTTTCGTTCTGTCGCATCGGTAATTCTCCTTCTGGAAGCGGGATTTCAGTCGGCGATCGCCAGCGGCTGCGACAGGGTCGCGCCCAGTGCGGTCGCAAAGAACAGCGGCGGTGCCATCGAGCGGGCCAGATCGATCACGCGATCCTGCAGCTCGGCCACCTTTTCCGGATGCGCCGCCGACAGGTCCTTCTGTTCTGACGGATCGGCCGCGAGGTCGAAAAGCTCGACCTTGGGTGGCAGGGTTGCGGTCCAGACCAGTTTCCATTTGCCGTCCCGCAGGGCGCCGGTTCCCGGGTCGATGTTGTAGACCATGTCCTTGCGCGGCGAGGCTTGGCCGGCTTCGAAGGCCTTCCACACATCCTTGCCGTCCAGGGACTTGGTCTTGCCGGTGTCCGCCCCTGCCAGGGCCGCGAAGGTGGGCAGGATGTCGACGACATGCATGACGCCCTCGGACTGGCCCGCCACGAGGTGGCCCGGCCAGTTTGCAAGGGCCACCACGCGGGTGCCGCCCTCGTAGACGCTGCCCTTGCCGTCGCGCAGCGGATCATTGCGCGGCGGCAGATCGCCGCCCACGGCGCCTTCGCCCACGAACATCTTCGACCGCGTGCCGCCATTGTCGCTGTGGAACACGATCAGCGTGTCTTCGCGGATGCCCTTGGCCTCCAGCGCCGCCACGACCTGACCGATCTGGTCATCCATGGCAGAGACCATCGCAGCATAGGTGCGCCGGTTGGGGTCGGCCATGTCGGGATAACGGTCCAGATAGGCCTGCGGCGCCTGATAGGGCGTGTGCGGCGCGGTGAAGGCCAGATAGAGGAACAGGGGGGTCGCGGGGTCATGCGCCGCGATCTGGCGGACGGCATCGGCCCCGAAAAGTTCGGTGTCATAGCCCTCTTCCACGACCAGTTCGTTGTCACGATACCAATCGGTGACCCCATGCGCCTCGTGCTTGAAATGGTCGATCTCGCCGACCAGCGCGCCGTAGAAATAGTCGAACCCGCGCTGCCGCGGCCAGAAGGCGCGGTCGGCATGGCCAAGATGCCACTTGCCGATCATGCGGGTGGCATAACCCGCCTGCTTCAGAACCTGCGGCAGGATGAATTCATCCTGCGCCAGGCCATAGCGCCCGCCCGAGGGGATGACGCCGACCTGCAAGCCATAGCGCAGCGGATAGCGCCCGGTCATCAGCGCGGCCCGGGTCGGCGTGCACAGCGGCTGGGTGTAGAAATGCTGCAACACCACGCCCCCGGCCGCCAGCTTGTCGATATGCGGGGTCAGGATATCCGAGCCGCGAAAGCCCACATCGGCAAAGCCGAGGTCATCCGCCAGGATATAGACGATATGCGGACGCTTGCTGTCCTTGGCTTGCGCCCTTCCGGCCAGCACGGACAGGCCGGCCACGGCGGCCAGGAACCCTGCGGAACCGGCGAGGATGTCGCGTCGCGTCGGCCGCGGCGTATCGTCTTGGGCGGCGGAGATGTCGATGTCTTTCATGATTGCCTCGCTGTTGTCATTGATCCCGCAGCACACAGCGGAACCCGATGTGGCTGGAGGAGGTGTCGATGGATTGCGACTGCCGGGCCGCGGGACGGTAGCGGCGGCAGTAATTCGGGGCGCAAAGGTGCGAACCCCCTTTCAGGACCTTATGCTCGGTTGCCCCGGCCCTTGCGGTGGCGGTGCAGCAGGCCGAGGGCCGGGGTTCGGCATGGCTGGCGCGGTAGTGGCTTTTCGTCCATTCCCAGGCATTGCCGATCATGTCGTAAAGCCCATAGCCGTTGACGGGAAAGGCCGTGACCGGCGAGGTGCCGGCAAAGCCGTCTTCCGCAGTGTTCTCGACCGGGAAGCGGCCCTGCCAGGTGTTGGCCATGTGCCTGCCACCGGGCACGAGGTCGTCACCCCAGGCAAATTCCGCGCGGTCAAGCCCGCCACGCGCCGCAAATTCCCATTCCGCCTCGGTCGGCAGGTCCTTTCCGGCCCAGGTGGCATAGGCGAGGGCGTCCTCGAAGGCGATGTGGACGACGGGGTGATCGTCCAGCCCTTCCAGGCTGCTGCCCGGGCCCTGCGGACAGCGCCAGGAGGCGCCCGGCACATAGCTCCACCACGCCAGCCCGTCTTCGGGGTCAGCCGCCGCATCGGGCGTCCGGAAGACCAGTGACCCCGGCACCAGAAGCGAAGGGTCCGCTTCGGGAAAGTCCTCGGGGCGCGGCTGGCGCTCGGCCAGGGTGACATGGCGCGTCACGGCGACGAAGCGGGCAAATTCGACATTGGTGACCGGCGTCCGGTCGATCCAGAAGGCCTCGACGCTGCGCGTGTGCACCGGGGCTTCTTCCGGGTAATGCTCTTCCGACCCCATGTGAAAGATGCCGCTTTCGATGCGGATCATCACCGTCCCGGCGACAAGGCGCGTCTCCACCGGGTCCTTTCGTTTTGCCTTCGGCGACATGTCAACCTGCCCGATTGTCCGAGTTTCCAGCGCACAAACCTTTCCCGGGCCCCGCCACCGCAAAGCGGGGCGAGGTTTAGGGAACATCAATCTTTTCAGATTGTTACAAGGACACTCTCACAAAGTGCCTGGGTCGACATTAGGTGCAGCCTGCCGCCATCTCAATTGCCATTTCGCGCCATAATGTCGGCAACCCGCGCGGCCCGCGCTTGGCAGTCACGCGCGGCCTTACGCCCGCTCGCGGCGGAAATCGCTTGGCGTGGTGCCATGCCAGCGCCGGAATGCCCGGATGAAATGCGATGCGTCGGTATAGCCGAGGCGCGCCGCGATCTGGGCGGTTCCCCCGTCCGGGCCGCTCAACAGCGCCAGCGCCTGCCGATCCCGCCACTGATCGACGATTTCCTCGAACGAGGTGCCGATGGCCGCCAGCCGCCGCTGCAGACTGCGCGGCGAAAGCCCCAGGGTCTGCGCCGTGTCGCGCAGGGTCATCCGCCCCATGAGAACCGCCACGTCGAACATCCGCGGCAGGCACCGCAGAAGCTGCGCGTCGGTCAGATCCACCTCGACCGGCATCGCGCTCACTCTGGCCTGATCCAGCTCGGGCCCGTCCTGACGGTGCAGGGCGTTGCGGCAATCGAGCAGTTTCGAATCAAACCGGATGATCAAATCCGGACCCGGAAGGAAGGAGACGGCGCAGTGCAGGGCGGCCTCGTAAGTGGACAGGGGCGCGATCGGCCGGTGCGGCAGGACCACATGCATCCGCGCGTCAGGGTCGCCGGACAGCGCCCGGACGGATTTGACGGTGAAGGCCGCGATACCTTCGTTCAGAAACCGCGCCTCGCCGGGGTCGCTGCAATGCAGGTGATGCGTCCACTGAAACCGCGGGCCGAAATTCGCCATCGCAATCGAGGTGCCGCGCTGCAACCCGGGCAGATGCCGCCGCTGCAGCGCCAGGGCCTCGCGCAAAGTTCGGCCCACCAGAAGCGAGCGTCCCGACGGGCCAAGCATGTCGGGATCCGTGGCATCCGCCATCCTGAAGCCGATGGTCGGATCGCCGCTCTTGCGGGCCAGACCCTGCATGATCGCATGGATCTGACTGCGCCGGACCACCTTGTCGCGGTCGAGAAAAGCATCCGCCTCAAGCCCACCCAGCGCCAGAATTCTGGCCAAGGACACACCCCTGGCCTCTGCCACCGCTGGCAAAGTGTGAATCATGGAAAGACGGACGCTGTTTCTGTCGTACATTGCAAATTAATATCATTTTGCCTTTTTTCGAACAAATTAAACTTTTGATCGGCATTGGATCGAAGTGAAGGCCATCCTGGCGCAATTGAAAGAGGCAGTTGAGGAACACCAAGCCCTGACACGCCGGAGAATCGGTCGAGACAGCGACCTTTCTCCAGACGTGCAGGATCGCGGCATCGGAGCGGTGCTTGGCCTCGATTGCTTCAAAGGTGTCATTCCCCAAGGGAAGCCGAGCAGGCGGGTCGGCCAGATCCATGATGATTTCGGCGCGTCTGTCCGGGTATGCGATGGCTCTTTTCTGTCGCCCCAAGACGAACCGCACTGGCGGACGCGTGATCAACGTCAACGACCCTCGCCCCGAACAAAGCTTCTGTCTGCGCGCGCCAAAAACCGCGCGAGGCACCGGGAATGAACCATCTTTTCATGAGGAGCGCCTGTGAAAAGGACCGTGGCTCACTCGGCGACGATGGAGACGACGATCTTGCCCCTTGCCGTTCTTTCGGTGATGGCGGCATAGGCGTCGTCTGCCCTCTCAAGGGAAAAGACGCGCGGATCGAGACGGGGCTTGAGCTGGCCCGCTTCGACCATTGCGGCGGCTGCCTTGAGGATGTCGCCATGGTGGTCGCGGCCCTCGTCATCCAGCAGCGGGGCCAAGGTGAAGACGCCCGAGTAGGTACCCGCCTTGAAGGACAGGGGGGCCAGCGCATGTGTGCCCCAGCCAAGGCAACTCACCACATGGCCGAACCGCTTCACCGCCTGAAAGGACGCATCGAGAACGGCGCCGCCGCCGGTGTCATAGACGTGGTCGAACCCCGCGCCGCCCGTGTGGCGCGCGACATAGTCCTCGACCGTCTCGCTGGCGTAATCGATGGCCGTGGCGCCCATCGCGCGGATGAAGTCCGCCTTGCCCGCGCTGTCGACGGCATAGACCCTTGCGCCAAGTGCGACGCCGATCTGCACCGCAATATGGCCGACGCCGCCACCGCCGCCCTGGACCAGCAAGGTCTGGCCGGAGCGGATTTTCGCCCGGTCCACCAAACCCTCCCAGGCGGTGATGGTGATCAGCGGCAGGGCCGCGGCCTCGCGCATCGACAGGTTGGCGGGCTTGATCGCAAGAAGCCGGGCATCGACGGCGGCATATTCCGCCAGCGTGCCCTGAATGCCGCTAACCCCGCCGGTCATCCCGTAAACCGCGTCGCCGGGGCGAAAACCCGTGACGTCGGGGGCAACCTCCTGCACCACGCCCGCCAGATCGAGACCGAGGACAGCCGGCAGGGGATGACGGGCATGGGCCGCCGCACCGGCCCTGATCTTCGTGTCGAGCGGATTGACACCGCTTGCATGGATGCGGACCAGAACCTCGCCCGGGTTCAAGGCCGGACGGGCAAGGGTTGCTATGCGGAAGGCGGCATCCTTGGTCTCGACAAGCGCGGCCTTCATCGTCCGTTCCGGGTGGGTCATGACAATCTCCTTGGTGATGCGCCAAATATGTGCTCAATACCCGTGCATGACGATGAAAAGTATCGCACGATTTCCATACATAAATGCATGGGTGCGCAATGCCTGACCTTGAATGGAGCGATCTTCCGATCTTCCTTGCCATCGCGCGCGAAGGCACGCTGGGTGCGGCCGCGCGGCGGTTGAAGCAGACCCAACCCACGATGGGGCGCAGGTTGCGGGTGCTGGAACAGGCGGTCGGCGCCGCCCTGTTCCAGCGCACCAGTGACGGCTTCATCCTGACCGACGAAGGCCAGGCGATGTTCGCCCATGCGCTCCACATGGAGGAGGAAGCCCATGCCATGCAGCGCCAGCTGGCGGGCAGTGTCGCCGGGCTGGAGGGGATGCTGCGCCTGTCGTGCTCCGACTGGTTCGGCACGACGCTGCTGAGCCCGGTTCTGGCGGAATTTACCCAGCTGCACCCCAACGTCACCGTCGAACTGCTGACCGACCCACGCCTTTACAGCCTGTCTCGACGGGAGGCTGATCTGGTCATGCGGATCCAGCCCTTCGATGAACCGGAGGTGATCGCACGCAAACTGGTGACCCTACCCTACGGTCTTTACGCAAGGCCCGGCCATACCCCGGTCGAGCGGGGCGACGGCACCGGCTGCGGGCTCATCCTGATGGATACCGCCTTCGGTGGGATGCCGGACGTAGCCTGGGTCACGCAGGCCCTACCCAAGGCAAAGGTCGTATGCCGCGGCAACAGCCGCGAGGTGCAGGCGCGCCTCTGCGCTCTGGGCGCAGGACTGGCGGTGCTGCCGAAGGCTCTGGGAGAGGCGACCGCGGGGATCTCCTTGGTCGATCTGGGCGAGAGCCCACCGTCCCGCGACACCTGGATTGGCTACCATCGCGATCTGAAACGGCTGCCGCGACTGCGCGCTTTGCTGGACCTCATCATCGCAAGAATCAAGCATGACGGGCCCGGAACCGCAGGCTGGAAGCCGGGCTCAGAGTAAGGGACGGGGCACTGTCAGCGGAAAACGGCCTTGGACGGGGAGGGCACCAGCGTGGCGTTCTGCGATCACCAAACGCAGCCCCTTCAGGTACTTTCTCACCAGGTCCGAGATTATCCACGAAGTCCGAACAAAGGATGCGGAGCTTCTTATCAAAAGAATGCAGGATGCGGCCCGTGCGGTCGATGTCCTTCACGATCCGCTCAGCCGGTGCCGAAGTCCGGATGGTATTTTCGTCATCTTCAGTTCCATGTAGGACTGAATGGGCGACAGGGGGCCACGCGCTACTGGCAAGTTTCGACGGCAAGGAATCCTATCTTGGCTGCACCCGACATGCTAATTGCGAACTTGATCCGTTGAACTAGGGGCAGCTCATCTTGGTCACGACAGCGATCGAGCGCCGCACGGCAACTATCCTTGCCGCGGACGCCGTCGGATACAGCAGGGCCATGAGCCGCGATGAAGCCCTGGCGCTCCGTGCGCTTTCCGCCAGTCGCACGATCTTTTCAGAAGAGGTCGACCGGCGCGGGGGGCGGATCTTCTCGACGGCCGGTGACAGCATCCTGGCAGAGTTTCCATCGGCGAAGCGCGCCGTCGATACAGCCATAGCGATCCAGCGCAGGATCCCGGTCGAGGCCAGATCAGCCGAGGTGCTGACCTACCGCATCGGCATCCACCATGGCGCGGTTCATCCCTTCGGCAGCGATCTGCTGGGTGATGCCGTGAACATCGCCGCGCGCCTCGAAAGCCTCGCATATCCGGGTGGCATCTGCATTTCCGGGCCGGCTGTCGCTGCGGTGGATGGAGAGATTGATGCGCCGCTGGTCGAATTGGGACCGCAGGTTCTGAAGAACATTCTCGGTCCCGTGCGTGTCCTCAGATGCCGCGTCGGCGAACCCGATCCGGCCCCAAGTGACGCGGCACCCTTGCATTTGACGCGCGTCGGTGTCCTGCCCTTCAAGGCGGTCTCGTCGGATACCGAAACCTATCTGGCCGAGGGTCTCGCAGATGACCTCGTCCTCGGTCTGTCCCGATTTCGGCAGCTTGCGGTGACCGGACCGGCAGCGGCAGCTTTCGACGACCCGCTGCACTTTGCCGCCGAGACGGGGGTGACCTACGTCGTCCAGGGCTCGGTGCGCCGTCTGCCGGGGGCCCTGCGAGTCGATGTCCAGCTTGTCGAAGGCAAATCAGGGCGTACTCTTTGGGCAGAACGCTTTGCTTCTTCAGTCGAGGAAGTCTTGACCTTTCAGGATGATGTCGTCGCTCGCGTCGTTGCCACGGTGGCCGGGCGCATCGAGGACAGCAGCATCGAAGCGGTCCGCCGCCTGCGTCCGGAGAAAGCTCAGGCCTTCGATCGCTTTCTGCAGGGATTGCACTACGCCAACAGGCCCGACAGGGATTCAAACAAACTTGCTCTGATGCATCTGGAGGCCGCCGTAACGCTTGACGAAGGATATGGCCTTGCCTGGGCCTGGCTTGGGCTGATGCGCCTCAGGAATTGGTCGATGAGCCCGACGGCGCATAAACTGACTGCCGCCCGTCAGGCTGCCGAGCACGCCCTTTCCCTCGATCCCAGCGAAAGCTGGTGCCATCTCGTGGCCGGACAGATCGCGATGTATGCGCGACAACTGGACGTCGCGGAGGTCCATCACAAGAAGGCAACGGCGCTCAACCCTTACAGCACGCACATCATGGCCCTCCGCTCTCCCCTCGCCACCTATCTCGGCAAACCCGAGGAAGGCGTCGATTGGGCGAAAGGCGCCATGGCGCGGCATGAGGCGCACCCGTCCTGGTACGCGACCAATCTTGGGCTGGCGCTCTACTGCGCCCGGAATTACCGCGAGGCCTCCGACGTTTTCAGCGCCATCCTCGACCCGTCAATCGGCGTATTGGCAGGTCTTGCGGCGGCCAGCGCGCAACTCGGAGACCTGACTGAGGCAGAGAACGCACGAAACAAGCTGTTCGAGCGTGAACCGCAATTCTCACCGCAGCTTTTCATGAACATGAGGCCATTCAAACGACATGAGGATCGAGAGCATCTGCTCGAGGGCCTTCAACGCGCCGGGTTTGATTAAGTGCCCCGGTAAATTGACATGAAGCCAGTTGCCCCACCGGAACCGATCGTTGGCGACTTGCGGAAGGCGGAGCAAAACCGCGTTCCTGTTCAAACCCTCTACAGCCAGTCGTTCCACAGAACGTCTGGCTTGGCCAGAGTGCCAGATCTTTGGCGCTGCGCAACTGTCCGGTCTCATGCAGCGCACTCTGGCGGCACGCCGCGGATGATCACTTTCCCGAACGCGCGGCCTCCGGCGGCGTAGGCAAAGGCATCTCGGACCTCGGAGAAGTCGAAAACCTTGTCGATCACCGGGCGGATCCCGTGCTGCTGGATCAGCCGAAAGGCCGCCTCCAGGTTGTTCCGGCTGCCGACCGGGATCGGCTGCACAGTGGCCTGAGCCGCGAACATCGCCATGAAATCGACGCTGCCTTCGGCGCCACCGAGGATGCCGACGAGCGAGATCTGCCCGCCGGTGGCGACCGCCTTCAGCGACTGTCCCATATTGCTCGCACCGCCGACTTCGACGACACGGGTAACGCCCCGACCACCCGTCAGCACCCGGGCCTGTTCGCCCCAGTCCGCGTCGCGATAGCTGAGCACATCGTCCGCGCCGAGCGCCCTCAGCCGGTCGGCCTTATCAGGGTCGCCGATCGTGGCGATGACATGGGCCCCAAGCCTATGGGCGAACTGTATGGCGAAGAGCGAGACGCCGCCCGATCCCTGCGTCAGCACGGTGTCGCCGCCACGGACGCCGTCGAGCGCCGTCCAAGCGGTCGTTCCAGTGCAAACCACAGCGGCAGCCTCCTCGAAGCTCAGGTTGTCTGGTATGCGGACGAGGGCTTCGGCCGCGACCGCCTTGTATTCCGTCAACCATCCGTCGTGCTCGACAGTGAATTGCTCGGGCGAGAACGTGTAGGGTCCGCCTTGCCAGTTGGCGAAGATCGTGCCGACGACGCGATCACCAACCGCCACCCGGCGGACGCCCGCTCCAATTGCGACGACGTCGCCCGCGGCATCTGTCAGCGGCACGACCTCCGCCTTCACGTTCGGTATCCAGCCTTTAAGGACGTACTGGTCCCGGTAGTTGATTGCCGTCGCACGGATGCGCACGAGCGCTTGGCCAGGGCCGGGGTCGGGGATCGCCTCGTCAAGCAGGGCAAGGCCCTCGGGGCCAATGGATTGTGTCAAGCGATAGGTCTTCATGGCGGCACTCCTGTCTGGTTGTTCCGGACATGGGCGTGCGGGCGGGCACCGGAAAGCCGGATCCTGCGGGAAGCTTGCCTGATCGTCTGAATTGCATCTGTCGGGACTGCCGGCCGCCTGTCGCGGACATTCCGCGAGCTGCCGTCGCCGCACGGCGCGTCGAACACCGCACACAGCGTCGCGGCCGGAGAGGAGAGACTTGGCATCCACCCGAACGGGCAGAGCTTTTCTGCGCCGTGCGAGAGGATTGGGCAAGAATTCCGCAAGAACGGTCTCACGCCACAGGGTGAGACCGGTGATCATCGCGGAACCGAAATGAGACGGGCAGCGGCACTGTCCCGGAGCAAGGAGAACCCCATGAGCGAAGCCCTTCTCACACGCCCGGCCCGCGGCTTTGCTGCGATGGAGCGGAACGGACGACTGCAGCCCTTCGCATTCAACCGCCGACAGCTGCGACCGCGCGACGTGGCGCTCGACGTGCTTTATTGCGGTATCTGCCATACTGACCTGCATTTCATCGCGGAATGGGGCAACGAATATCCGCTGGTGCCCGGCCACGAGATCGTTGGCCGGGTCATCGAGATCGGCACCGAGGTCGAAGCCCATGCGGTCGGCGACATGGTTGCGGTTTCGGTCATCGTGGACAGCTGCCGACAATGCGCCAACTGCAATTCCCACGACGAATTCTATTGCGTCGAGGGCCACACGCCGACCTACGATTCGCTTGACCGGGTGGATGGCACGCGGCTTCGTGGCGGGTTCTCGGACAATTTCATCGCCGACGAACTCTTCGTCTATCCGCTTCCCCCCGGCCTTGACCCTGCCGCCGCGGCCCCACTTCTATGTGCCGGGGCGACGACCTTCGCGCCGATGCGCCACTGGAACGTCGGGCCGGGCCAGGTCGTGGGTGTCGCAGGGATTGGCGGCCTCGGGCATCTGGCGGTCAAATTCGCACGGGCGCTCGGTGCGCACGTGGTTGCCTTCACCACATCCCCCGCCAAGGCCGAGGCAGCATTGCGTCTCGGGGCGCACGAGACGGTGGTCTCCGTCGACACCGAAGCGATGAAGGCTCAGGCGGGCCGGTTCGACTTCATCCTTGACGCGATCCCGATCACTCATGACGTGGACCCCTACCTTGCCGCGTTAAGGCGTGACGGCGTGCTATGCGTCGTTGGCGTCCCGGCAAGCCTTTCGCCGTCGACCTATCTTCTTACGGCGGGCCGGCGGACTCTGGCCGGCAGCGGCGTCGGCGGTACGCGCGAGGTCCATGAAATGCTGGATTTCTGCGCCGCGAATGGCATCGTTGCAGAGGTCGAGATTATCGGAAAGGGCGAAATCAACGTGGCGCTGGACCGACTGCGGCGGGGCGATGTGCGCTACCGCTTTGTGTTGGATATGAAGGCACCCTGAATGCTATGTGACCTTGATGTCCGGGTATCTTGAACGACGCCTGGACAAACCCAAGACCCGCAACACGAAAAATCGATCACGTGGAACAGAACTCCCTGACGGAGGCGGACTTTGCCAACCGCGTTACACCTTGCGGATCATCTGGCCCCGTCTGCGGACACGCTTCGCATGGACCGGGCACGGGCCGAGATGTGCCGCATCATCACAGCCTATCTCGAAGGCCATGAGTCTGGTCCGACCATCGTCCCCGGGCTGGGGGTCGCGAGGCTTACCGAACCGATGCCCATACGGACCTACCATTTTGAACCAAGCCTCTGCGTCGGAACCCGCGGCTCCAAACGCATTCTGATAGGCGACATCGACCGCTCGTATGACGAGCACCGTTTCTTTCTCACCTCCGTCGGACTGCCGACCATCACCGAAGTGCCGGCTGCCAGCCCCACCGATCCCTACGTCGCGCTGCAGATCACCCTGGACCTCGACATGACCCGGGAGGTCATCGCCGAGATCGATGCCGCGGGAACGCGCGGCGAAGCGTCGACGCCCGGTGTCGTCACCGCGCCGGTAACTCCGGACATGCTGGAGGCCGTCCTGCGCCTGGTGCGCCTTTTGGAATCGCCGCGGGACATCCCGTTACTGCACGCCATGATCCACCGCGAGATCCTGGTCCGTATCCTGACCGGAGTGGGCGGCGACCGGTTGCGGCAGATGGTGCGGCTTGGGTCCAAGGGCGACCAGATTTCTCGTGCCGTAAGCTGGCTGCGCGCCCATTACGCGGAAAAACTTCGGGTCGAAGATTTGGCGCATCAGGTTGGGATGGCCCTTTCAACCTTTCATAAAAACTTTCGCGACATAACGACGATCAGCCCGCTGCAGTACCAGAAGCTTCTGCGCCTGCACGAGGCGCGTCGCCGGATGCTGGCCAAGGATACCGATGCGGCGACAGCGGCCTTCGCTGTGGGCTACGAAAGCGTCACTCAGTTCAACCGGGAATACAGTCGGCTGTTCGGCGCGCCGCCCGTTCAGGACGTAAAGCGGCTTCGGCAACCCAATGCACCGAAGTCGCAACCGTGGTAGCAGCCAGGTCCATCGTCACGGCTGGCCTGTATCCGGATGAGCGGTGCCGGCCCAGTCAGCACAGAGCGCACTTTCCGCAATCGGAGCAGCGTAGAGACCTGGTGCCAGCTAAAATGCAATCGCACGCCAAATCCCCGTGCGCACAGGACTTTGTATCGTCGCTCGCCCAAGGCCGATCCGTGGAGGCGATTTTTTCGACCGGGACGCGGTCGCCATGGGCCAGTTTTTTCCTGCCCTATGGTCGGGTTTGCTGCCGTCGCCGGGTGAAACACCGATTGCAGGTCACGCGCCGCGCATTCGCGCCATTCGTCGTGGAACTGATCCTCCTCAAACAGGGGCAAGCTTGTTCTTGCTCATGATGCTCATCCTACTCAGAAGTTGGAGCCTCCGGCAAACCCGGCGCGGTTCATCTCGGTGGACTGCAGGACCTTCCGGGCGGTATCCGAGATGCGTCCTGTTCCCGCAGGTTCTTCTTCACCGACCAGACCTGAACCTGGAAGACCTGCCGCACCTACGTGATCGTCTCCCCCCGTTTCAGCCCCCTTCTGCTGCCTCGCAACGGACGGACCGACAGAAAGCCGGGGGCAATTCTGCACGTCGAAACACGACTCAGTTCTCCACGGCGGCCACGATGTCGATCATCACCTTGGCCGAGGGCATCGGCACCACCAGGGCCACGGTTTCGGGCAGTTTGGCCACGCGGATCGCCGCCGGGTCATTGGTCACGCCAATCAGGCCGGTGCGAAAGCCGTGCTCGGCCCAGGCGATCTGCTGCAGGGCGGGGTCGGAGAGGGCATCGGCCAGCCGCTTGCAGGTTGGGGTCAGCGAAATCAGGGGATGCGAGGCGAAGATGGTGGGCTCGGGGTAGATCACCTTGATCTTGGTCTTGATCAGATCGGCATAGCGCTGGTTTTCGGTCATGAACTCGACCATCTGGTTCTCATATCCGACGATGATCGGCCGCGCTCCCTTGCCCTGTTTGAGGAAATTCTCGAAGAGATCGCCGGAGGAGGTTTCCATGAAGCCCATCGCCGCGAAATAGCTCTTCAGCTTCGGCAGAAGGCCCTCGAGGTCCGCCTCGGTCGGGGTTGCGCCCGCGTTGAAGCCATGGGCCAGCAGCGCCGCCCAGATCAGGCCGGAGTTCGACTTGACCGGATCGGTGGAGGTGACCTTGAAGGGGCCGTAGATGTTCAGGCCCAGATCCTCCTTCCAGCGCTTGCCGCTGGTGATCAGCCCGCCCAGCGCCTGCACATCGGCGTAAAGCGTGCCATCGGCGCCCGCATGCACAACCCCGGCGCGGGTCAGCGCATCGGCCACGTCGGACCAAGCGTAAAGCACGATGGGGGAATTGAAAATCGTCGCATCCGACAGCACCGTCTTGCCCGAAGCGCGCGCCATCTCGACCGACACGCCGTTGGAGGGCCAGAGGCAATCCTTGCCGCTGGTGTCGAGCGTGGTCACCATCTCCACCGAGCCGGCCTTGGTGGCCGAAAGCGTCACGCCATAGCGGTCCTTCAGGATCGCGGTGATCCTGGGATTGGCCAGAAGCGAGGCCTTCTCGCCGCCATAGAAGATCGAGACGGTGACCGGCGAGACCGGCGCGGCCCTTTGCAAGAGGCCCATCAGGTTGAACTGGGTGGCGGCAATCGTGACGCCGGCGACCACCAGCAGAAGGACGAGGCCAAGGATGGTGCGGTTCATGACGCCCCTCTATACGCGTTTCAACTGGAATTGCAGGGCCGAGACCTGCGCCTCCAGCTCGGTGAAGTCGTTCTCGATGCAGGCCTGGTCGATCTTCTGCACCACGGGCAGGAAACCCTTGATCAGGCTGCCCAATTCGGCGAGGCGGGCGGCATTCTCCTTCTGCGCCAGCTGGGCCAGGCCCATATAGGATTCGACCGCGGTCACGATCAGCGGAAGGAAATACGAGATGAACTGCCGGGTCTGGCGGTAGTTGCGCGGGTCGGCCCGGATCAGCTCGCGGATCGAGGACAGGTGGCGTGACATGTCGACCAGCCCGGCGCGGTCGGCCTCGGGCGCCCGTTTGGCGGCCTCGCCCAGCCGAAGGGCGGCGTCCTTCAGCGCCTCGGTCGCGCGGGCGATATCCTCGGCCGTGACCTGGTCCGAGACCATCACCTCGGTCAGCGGGCGGCGGCGCGGGATCAGCAGCAGAAGGGCGGCATAGATCACGGCGGCAAGGCCAAGCGCCAGCCACCAGACGAGGTCGGCCGCGATGAACAGCGCCAGGAAGGCGGCGGAGGCCATGAGGGCGGCGAGGATCTGCCGGGTTCCGTCGGGCAGGCCCATCAGTTGTAACCCTTGGCTTGACGCAGCGCCCCGGCCAGATCGTCGCTTGCGATGAAGAGGCGCCCGATGCTGCCATTGGTCAGGGCGGTCAGCTGCGCCATGTCGGCGTCTCCGAAGGCGATGGCATGGATCGGCACATCGGTGCCAAAGCCGATCTGGCTTCTGATCCGGGTGAACCAGTTGAAATTGCCCATATCCGAGGCGCCGTCTGTCATCGCCACGATCGCCGGCAGATAGGTGAAAAGCGTGCCGTCGTCCTTGTAGGGCTGCAAGGCCTGCAGCGCGGTGCCGAGGGCCGCGTAAAGATCGGTGCCGCCATCCGCCTGCAGCCGATCCACCTGGGCCAGCGCCGCGGCAAGGTCGGCATCGCCCGATCCCTTCACGACGATGGGCTGGCCGACCCTGTCATTGAACGGGATGATGATGGTCACATCGCGGCGCGAGGGTTGCAGCAGGTTCACCGCGGCGGATTTCTTGTCCAAGAGCAGGGTCATCGCCTGTTTCAACTGTTCGATCGGCGCACCGCCCATCGAGCCGGAGACATCCAGCACCCAGACCGTCAGCGAGGGTTTGCGCAGCTCGGTCTGGTAGAGGGTCAGGGCCTCGGCGATGACATCGGGCCCCGGGATCGGCACCGGGGCGATGTCGCGGGCAAGGTCGGCGCCCCAGGCGCTGTTCCAGACCTTGGGGTCCGCCCCCTGCGCCTCCATCCCGACAATCCCCGAGCGGCGGCCAAGGTCCGAGAGGGTCTTTTGCGTGGCGGGGGACAGAAGGAAGCCTTGCAGGGCGAGGAAGGCCTTTTCCCGGGCCGCATCGCCCTTGTCGATATAGGCAAGCGGGCTGTCGGCGACCGAAAGCCCGTTGGCGGGGTAGATGATGTAAAGCGGCTCGGCCCCGGCGGCGGTCAGCGCCTCATCGGCCTCCAGCACGGTGGATTCGTAGTTCACCATCGCATCATAGGCGGTGGGGTTGGCGACGAGCGAATCCTTCAGCCAGCCCGAGGAGCCCGAGGATCGGTCAACCTGGGCCAGAAGCCGGCGCACCCCGTCCTGCACCTTTGGGTCCTCGAGGTTGGCCATGGTCAGAAGGTCGGGATTGCCGGCCATCGCATAGAGAAAGCCGATATAGGCCGCGGCGCCCGAGTTCGACTGGGTGGCCGAGGTCATCGCCAGGCGGAATTTGTTGGCGCTGGCGGCCTCGGCGATCATCTGCACGGTGATGTCCTGCCGCCCGACCCAGCCCAGCTTCTCCGCGATGGATTTTTTGAGACCCAGCACCACCGGCGAGCGCAGGATCGATTCCGCGTGTTTGGTGGCCTTTTTCGTATCGCCCAGTGCGATCCACAGCGAATGCGCCGGCCAGACCGCGTCATAGCTGCTGGCGCTGCCCTTCTGCAGTTCGCGCGAGATATCGACCGAGCCTAAGTAGGTGAGCGAGACTTGCGTGTTGTTCTTGCCGGCCCAGTCAAGGATCAAAGGCTCCAGCGTCTTGTTCTCCGACCCGGCGAGGATGGAAAGGGGCACCGGCGGCGGCGTGAAAAGCCCAAGCCCCGACACCAGCGCCACGGCCGCAACCGCCAGGGCCGCCACGATCAAAAGCACCCGTTTCATCAAACTCTCCCGCCGCGCCAGAGCTTCGACAGCCAAGACCGAGACCGCTTGCGGCTTTCCACCAAGCGCCGAGTGTGGGGAAAGACGAAAGACAGGTCGGCCGAAGGCCTCCGCCCGCCGCAGGGTCCCTTTCCGCGTCAGGCGGTTGAGTAAGACGTCCGTTCGATGACAGTTTTGCGACAGAAGTCCCGGCACTCCGCAAGGCCCGGGCTTTCAGGCGGCTTGCGGGCAGGGCCCTCAGGCGCGGGCATAAAGCGGCAGGAGCGCGCCGCTGATCTCCATGTTCGCGGGCGAGATCATCTGCAGGACGGCCTCTGCCGCCGCCTCGGGGCTCAGCCAGTGCGACGGGTCGCTCTTCGGCATCGCCGCGCGGTTGGCGGGCGTGTCGAGGGTCGAGGGCGCGATGGCGTTGACCAGGATGCGGTCGGCCTTGACCTCTTCGGCCAGCGCCTGGGTCATCGCGGCCACCGCCGCCTTTGCCGCGGCATAGGCCACCATGCCGGAACCCTTGCGGGGGTCCAGGCCCGGTCGGGCCGACACATTGACGATGCGCCCCCCCTGACCGCCCTTGCGCATCGCCGCCACCGCGGCCCGGCAGCAGAGGAACGTCGTCACGGCATTCATCTCGATCATCCGCAGGAAATCCGCCCTTCCCGTCGCGGTCACCGGCGCCATGGCAAAGCCCCCCGCCAGATGCACGGAAGCCCAAAGCTCGGGGATGGCGCCGTAAAAGCCCGCCACCGCCGCCTCATCCGTCAGATCGATGCCGGAGACGAGATGCAGCCCGGAGGGGACGGGGGTCTCGTCACCCTCGGCGCCGTGGCGGGGCACATGGCAGATCATCCCCTCGGCCAGCAGCCGGTCCACGACGACCTGCCCGAGCGCGCCGGTTCCGCCCGTCACAACGACATGCCTGCCGGTCAGCTGTGGCGCCATGATGGGAACTCCGTAAGCCAGGGAAAGGATCATCTTAAGTGAACGGGATTCCGCCGCGCCAGACAAGACCTGATCGCGGCACCGCTGCCGCGCGCGCGGTGTCATGCCTGCTGGAGGTGAGGCCTTCCGGACAACGGTCACCCGTTCCGGATCAAGGTGCCACGCCGGGCATAGCCGCGGAAATGCGTGCCGTGGCGGACCTCGCAGCCATGCCGTGCCGCGACGCTCTCCAGTGCTACGGCAAGGTTTTCGCGCGGTGTCACATGGAATTTCGCCAGCCAGCGGTGCAGCGCCCGACGGAACCATTGCGGCAGGCCGGACAGGTCGCCGAAATCGACGACATGCAACTGCCCGCCCTTGGCAAGGTGGCGCGCCGCGGTGTCCAGCGCCGCCATCCAGTCCGGGATCATCGAGACGGAATAGGACAGGATGATCCGGTCGAACTCCGCCTCGCCAAAGGCCCGCATCGCATCGAAACTGCAGGCATCGGCCTGCACCAGATGGGCGCGGCGGCCAAGCTTGGCCCGGGCCGAATGCAGCATCTCGCCCGAGATATCGAGGCCGAAGAGCCGGCACCCCGGATGGCGGCGCGAGATGAGGTCGAGGTTGCGCCCGGTGCCGCAGGCGATTTCGAGGATGCGGTGGCCCCGCGCCGGCGCCAGATCCGCGATCAGCTGATCCCGCCCAAGCAGGTAATAGCGCCGGGTCGCGTCGTAGATCACCCGCTGATAGCGGTAGGTGGCATCCATCAGGGCGGCATGGCCAAGCGACTGCTGTGCCATGGGATCAGTCCTTGCGCCGGTAGAGGTGAAACCCGCCGTAGATGGCCGAGCGGTCATTGGTGAAGCCAAGGCGCGAGGCGGCTTCGTCATAATGCCAGCCGGCCAGCGTGTCCGCAGCCACCCGGCCCGGCAAGATGTCCTGCTGCCCGCCGGTGCGGAAGATCACCCGCGCGCCGGGCTTTGCCGTCCGGCTGATCTGAGTCCAAAGGGCGTTCAGCTGGGCATCGGTCATCCAGTCCTGGGCATCCAGCAGCACATAGCAATCCTTGGACCGGTCAGGCGCCTCGGCCAGAAGATCGGTCAGCGAACGGTTCAGCACCTGCACCCGCCCGGCATTGTCGCGCAGCGTTTCGAAGTTCTGCGGCTCGAGATAGGGCGGAAGCGAGCCGTCCTCGGTCTTGGCATAGCCGCGCTGAAAGGCCTGCGCGGCAAAGTAGTTCTGCCGCACCGGAAAGTCGCACATCAGCTTGCGGACCCTTTCGCGCAGCACCGGTATCACGTCGCCGCCACCATCGGCCGCCAGCTTGTCATATTGCGCCGGCGGAATCCCCAGGCCGAACAGCGAGGCGCGCCGCTTGGCGAGCGCGCGCACCAGGGGGTTGCGGAACAGGGGCTCCACCCTTTCGTCGAAGAAGCGGACCTGATGCTCCAGGCTCGTGGCCTTCAGGAAATCGGTGAAATCGACGCGGCCGAGCCGGGCCACCAGATGCGTCGCGCCCAGAAAGCGGCCGAGAAGGCCGAAGCGGTAGAAATCCCGCCGGAACATCGAGATGCGGCGGCGGCCCAGCGGACGCGCCTCCCAGAAGGCCCGGGTCTCGGGGTCGAGGTGGGCGGCGAGAAAGCGGTCATAGGCCGCGACATTGCCCGCCAGATTGGCGCGCCCGAAGAAGTCGAAGAAACGCGCCTGGTCGGGCAGATACTGCGCCGCCGCCAGCTTCAGCCGACCCAGCGCCACATGCGCCGGCGACAGGTCCACCGCGACGATCGAGCGTGGCCGGGCGGTCAGATAGGACATCACGTTGCACCCGCCCGAGGCGATGCAGATGATGTTGTCCTGTGGCCCGATCCGAAGGGCGGCCATGTCGACCACGGGATCTTCCCAGATCTGCGGATAGACCAGCCCGTGAAACAGGCGCGAGAACAGGCGTTCAAGCAGGCCGGTCACGCTCCAGGCGGCGTTCTGGTGCACCGCGGACCCGAGTTGATCTTCCATCGCCGGTGAATAGGTCATCTGAAGCGGCCTCCGCTGTCGGGCTGCGTTTCGGGGCAGGCTCTGGGGCACCGGATCGCTCGGCGCGCCCTTCGGTTTCGGCTCCGACCCCATGCGAAGGGGAAACCCACGCGTCGGTTTGGGTTGGAGTGCCGTCCTGCTACCGTGCAGAGGTCACAATCCTGCGACCCAAACGCGAAGGGTTTGTGACAAGGGATCCCTCGTGGCGACGGCGCTTCTGCAGGCGCAGGCCCCGGTTGGTGCCGGTCCGCGCCAATTCGATGCCGCAGAGCAGCCTGAAGCCCTGACGGAGGAACTTTGCGCAATCCGTCTGCGATGGACTGGACGCGGTCCAGCTGACGCTTCTGCGCCGTCCGGTTCAGCTTTGATGCTGAGGACCGACCGGGAGTCTCGGAAGCAACGAGCGTCACGACAGCCGTGCAAACATCAGGGCTGTTGACAGTCAACAGCCCCACCGTTGCGACAGCGACGCCGTTACGCCTTTTCCACCGGCTTCGAGCGCATGCGTGTCACCGTTTCCCTCTCGGCCCTTCGGCAAGCCACGGGGGGCAGGCCGCGGGCGATCAGGGCGAGGTCCTCCAGCACGCGGGTGCCGATCTCGCGCAGGGCGAAGGTCAGGGCGCCGGCGCGGTGGGGGGAGAACAGCATGTTCGGCACGGCACGGATCGGATCCTCCGGGGGCAGCGGTTCGACCGGGAAGACATCCGTCGCGACACGGATCCGGCCGGAGCGTGCCGCCGCGGTCAGGGCGGGGAAGTCTGCGGCGGCGGCACGGCTCATCAGCAAGAGCATGGCCCCGGGCTGCATCAGGGCAAGGGCGCGGGCGTCGATCATGCCGGCATTGTCGGTGGTGATCGTGGCCATGACGAAGACGAAGCGGTTCTCGGCCATCAGCTGGTCAAAGCCGACCGGTTCGACGCCAAGCCGGCGCAGATGGCCCTCGGGCAGCCAGGGGTCGAAGACCTGAACGCGGGGGGCGAAGGGCTGCAGCAGCCGATGCAGCGCGCGGCCGAGGTCGCCAAAGCCTACGATGCCGACGGTGGAGCCGGCGAGAAGCTCGGATTGCTTGTTGCCCTCGAAGAGCCATTTCTCCTCGCCGCGCAGGAAGGCGGCATGTTCGCCGTGGATGTTGCGGGCGAGGCTCAGCGCCATGCCAAGCGCCATCTCGGCGACCGGGGCGGCAAAGACGGCGCCGGGGGCCAGCACATGGATGCCGCGGGCAAAGCAGGTGTCGTAATCGACATTGGGCAGGAAATTCGTCTCGACGTTGAAGATCACCCGCAGATGCGGCGCCAGGGCAAGCCGGTCTGCCCCCATCGCCTGCTGCGAGATCAGGACCTCGGTCTGCGGCAGGTGGCGGGCGTAGAAGGCGTCACGCTCCTCGCCCTGCCATTCGATGACGGTGTGGTGCGCGCGCAGATCGGCCAGTTCGGTGGCGGAAAAGATCTCCTCGCTGGCGCGGGGCTCGGGGTCATAGAGGATATGCATCATGCGTCCTTCAGAAGGTCTGTGCGGCAGGGAACCCGGCGCGACGCCCCCGCCTCGCCGCGGATGTCGATGAAGCCTTCGCCGGCCAGGATCTCGGCCACGGCTTCGCCCGAGGGCCAGGCCACCGCCCCGATGACATGGCGCACCTCGGTCACGCCGCCCAGGTTCAGGGCGCCGGGACCGGAAAGGTCGGCCTCGGTCGACAGGCTGAGCATATGGGCCGTGGCGCCTTCCTCGACGCCAAGGCAGCCGATGTGGCGGCCCGACCACGGCGCATAATCGCGCCCGCCGTTCGAATGCCAGAGCATCGTCAAGGGCAGGGCATGGGCATTGCGGAGCGACAGGTAAAGATCCCCCTCGGCCGGGCGGGTCACGGCGGTCCAGCCGAGCCAGTGACCGGGGGCTTCAAGGCCCATGACGAAATCCTCATGCCTGGGGTTCCAGGGATAGCGGGTCAGATCGCAGGGGCCTTCGAGGCCGGGAAAGGCCCGGGGGTCGGTGCTTTGGGCGGGGTAGCGCAGGGCCGAGCGGCCGCGGGCAGGGTCGCTTTCTTGCGGTTTCGCGGTCGTCTCCCAGCGCAGCTTGGGCGAGGTGCGGATCAGCCCGCCGTTCTTCAGCGACAGATTGGCATGGTTTGCCACCGGCATCCGGCCCGTGCCGCCGATGAAGACGTGGCGCTGATAGACGAAGGGGTGGCCATCCTCCACCGCCAGTTCCTTGACCAGCGTCGCACCGCGGAGCGGGCGCGACAGAACGGCGCGCAGGATGCCGCCTGCGTGGGCCACCACCGTCCAGGGCGCGTTGGCGGACCAGCCGTGCATTGGCGAGCCTTCTTCCGACATCGCAAAGGGCGCGCAGAAGAAATCCCCGCCAAGGGTTGCGATATGGGGGGCTGCTCCGGGTGGCATCGCCTCGCCCGTGCCGACCCAGGGGGCGCGGTGCAGGGGGGCGATGGTCCGGGTCCCGTCCTGGACCGTGAAGCCGTCCAGCAGGCCGGTGCTGGCGTCAAAGCCGAAGCTTATGCCTTCCGCGCGTGTCTGCATCACAGGGCCAGATGCTCGCCCGTGATGACATCCTCGACATCCTGGATCGAGCATGTGGCGGGGCGCAGGTCATCCGCCACCACGGTGCCGCGCCGCATCACCACCATGCGGTCGACCACCTGAAAGACATGGTGGATGTTGTGGGCGATGAAGATGCAGGAATGGCCGGTGTCGCGCGCCTCGCGCACGAAGCGCAGCACGCCTTGGGTTTCGGCCACGCCAAGGTTGTTGGTGGGCTCATCCAGGATGATGAGGTCGCTGTCGAAATACATCGCGCGGGCAATCGCCACCGCCTGCCTTTCGCCCCCCGACAGCGAGCCGATCGGCGTGGTCGGCGGGATGTTCTTCGAAATGCCGACCCGGCGCAAAAGGTCCGCCGCCACCGCGTTCATCCGGTCCTGATCCAGCCGGCCCATGAAGCCCGGCCCGGTCGTAAGCTCGCGCCCCAGGAACAGGTTGCGGGCGATGGACAGCATGGGGACAAGGGCCGAGTCCTGATAGATCGTCTCGATCCCGGCGCCGATGGCATCGTTGGTCGAGGTCATCACGATGGGCTTGCCCTTGATGCGGATCTCGCCCGAGGTATAGGGGACAGCACCCGACAAGACCTTGATCAGGGTGGATTTCCCGGCGCCATTGTCACCGAGGAGGCCGACGATCTCTCCCTTCTTGATCGTCAGGTTCACGTCGCGCAGGGCATGGACGCGGCCATAGTATTTCTCGATGTGGCGCATTTCCACCAGAGGGGTGTCGGTCATGGTCAGGTCCCCGTGTTGTGCCGGCGTTCCAGCCCGGCGTGCAGCGCCATCATGCCAAGGATGATCGCCCCGATGAAGATGTTGTAGGCCAGACCCGGCACGCCGATCAGCACGATGCCGTTGCGCATCAGGCGCAGGATCAGCACGCCCAGGACGGTGCCGGCGATGGTGCCGCGCCCGCCGGTCAGCACGGTGCCACCGATCACCACCATGGCGATCACTTCCAGCTCATAGCCAGCACCAGAGTTGGGGTTGGCGGCGGAGACCCGGATCGAGGAGATGATGCCGGCAAAGGCCGCCATCGCGGCGGACATCATGAAGAGGGTGACCTTGACCCTCTGGGTCGGAACGCCCCGGTTGCGCGCCGCCCCGGGGTTGCCGCCGGTGGCCTGGATCCAGTTGCCAAAACGGGTCCGGGTCAGAAGGTAATGGCTCAGCGTGGCCAGCAGGATGAACCAGATCAGGCTCATGTAGATGCGCAGGCCGCCGATGTAGAAATCGCCCACCAGAACCTGCGACAGCCATTGGTCATGCGCATCCCAAGTGCGCTGCGGAAAGCCGTCGGTCAGCCAGAGCGCGCTGCCCCGCACCACCAGAAGCATCCCCAGCGTCACGAGGAAGGACGGGATGCCCAGCCGGGTGACGAAAAGGCCCGACACCAGCCCGATGGCCATCGCGATCAGCAGCGCTGCCAGAAAGGCCGCGGGCAGCGGCATGATTCCGGTGTTGAAGAAGGTCCACATGATCACCGGCGAAAAGCCGAAGACCGAGCCGACCGAAAGATCGAACTCGCCCGCCGTCATCAGCAAAGTCATCGACAGGGCGATCAGGCCCAATTCCACCGTGAAGGTCAGCGCGTTGCCGATGTTGTTGAGCGAGGCGAAGGCCGGGTTGATCGAGGTGAAGACCACGATCATCAGCACCAGAAGCACCAGAGGGCCGAACTCTGGCTTGGCGATGAAGAGCCGCACGATCCCCAGTTCTGGAGGATGCGCAGCGGGGGTGGTGCCCTGGTCAGTCATGACGGGTCCTGCGAATAAGGGAAAGGTTTCCGCCCGCAGGAGCTTGCGGGCGGATGGGTGCCTGAGGTGGAAGGCTTACTTGCCGCCCATGATCTTGGCGTAAAGCGGCGCCTTGTCCTTTTCGTAAAGCGCGCCGGTGATGATGTTGAAGCCGATCGGGATGCCATCGGTTTCCATCAGCAGGGCCGACAGGCACATGTAAGACGTGGCCTGCGGGTCCTGCCACATGCCGGCGGCCACATAGCCATCGGTCACCTCCGAAGTGGTGTCGAGCGAGTTGCCCCAGCCCACGACCGGAATCTCGCCCGGCTTGACCCCGGCCTGATCCCAGACCCGCTTGACCGAACCGGTCACCATGTCGCCCAGACCGATCATCGCCTTGATCTTGGCGCGGTTGGCAGTGACGTAATCGGTCATCCGGTTGATGACCTCGGCCTGGTCGAGCGTCGCGTCGGTGACTTCCCAGGTGATGTTCAGGGGCTTGAAGACCTCCGCAATGCCCTTCTCTTCCTCGACCCCATAGGAGGCGCCCGGCACTTCGACCGGCATCCAGACGAAATCGCCCTCTTTCACCATCTTGTGGTCAACCAGATACTGCGCCCAGGCCCGGCCCACATGCAGAAGGTCGCCGCCGACATAGGCGTTCCAGTTCGGCTTGGTGTCGGGGGTGTTGAAGTTGACGATCGGAATGCCCGCCGCCCGCGCCTCTTTCACCACATCGACCATCGAGCCCGGATCGGGGCTGGTCGAGCAGATGCCGTCGGCCTTGGCCGCGATGGCCGAGCGGACCGCCTCCTGCTGGCTCGGCACGTCGCCCGAGTAGAACGAGGTGTTGACCGTGTTGCCGGTCTCTTTCGCCCAGGCCTCGGCCCCTTGCAGGAAATAGGTCCAGACCGGGTCGGCCGGGCCGCCATGGGAAATCCAGTAGAAGGTCTTGCCCTCGGCGCTGGCCATGCCGGCGGTCAGGGCAACAAGGGCGACAGCCCCCAGAAAGGAACGTCTCAACATCAGCTTCTCCTCCTCCGTAGTGCGTCAGGCACAATGCCGGACGTCGTTGTTTTTGGGTGCGGACCGGTTCTTCTTTGGCGCCTAGGCCGAGGCGCGCTGGGGAACCGTGTCGTGCAGATCGTCGCGATAGGGGCGGGCGCCGGGCGGCAGGGCGCGGCGGAAGTAGTAACCTTTCTCATGCCTTTGGCGCAGCACCGCCTGCCAGACCTCCTTGTAGCCGTGCCAGATTGAAGGGTTCGGTTCGGGCAGATCGTGCTTGATGGCCTGATGCAGGCGGGGCAGGGCGTGGTAGGGGACCATCGGGAACATGTGATGTTCGACATGGTAGTTCATGTTCCAGTAAATCCAGCGCGAAATCGGGTTCATGTAGACGGTCCGGCTGTTCAGCCTGTGGTCCAGCACATCCTCGGCCAGCCCGCCATGCTGCAAAAGCCCGGTCATGATCATGTGCCAGGCCCCGTAGATGCGCGGGCCGCCGATCAGCAGGAAGGGGATCGCGGCTTTCCAGCCCATACCCGCGGCCAGCATCCAGAGCGTGGCCGCCAGGGTCACCCCATATATGGCCATGTGGACGCGGGCCCAGAAGACCGCCTTGGGGCGCTCGGCCTGCGGGATGTAGTCCTTCTCGTCCGGCGAAAGCTGTCCCATCGCGTTGCGGGCGATCCCCTTCAGCGAGGCCCAGGCATCGACGAAGCCCACGAAGGCCAGCCCCTTCAGCACCAGCTTGACCGGATGCATCCAGGCAATCTCGGCATCGCGGCCGACGATGATCGTGTCGGTGTGGTGGCGGGCATGGCTCCACCGCCAGTTGATCGGGTTGCGGATCACCTGGAACGAGGCGATGTGATAGACCACGTCGTTCATCCAAGGGGTCCGGAAGGCGGTGCCATGGCCGCATTCGTGCCAGCGCGAATCGCAGGCCGAGCCGTAAAGAACCCCATAGGCCAGCCAGAAGGGCACGGCGATCCAGGAGCCCCAGAACCAGATCCCGCCCGCCGCGAAGGCCAGATGCAGGGCCAGCCAGATCAGCGTGTCGCGGATCGCCGGGCCATCGCGGCGCTGCATCAGGGCCTTCATCTCGCGGCGCGGCACCTCGGTGTGATACCATTCCGCCGCCGCAAGCCCGCGCGCGATGGCAGAGGCCGCAGAGGCCCCGGTCAGCCCGTAGTCGCGTGCCGGAACCAGATCAGCCTCGCTCGCCGTCATCGGGTCGTGCCCCTGCCGCTGTGCTGAAGTGTCATGGCCTCCTCCTTGCGCGGGTCCATCCCGGTGCCGGAACTGCCCGCCGCCCATGTACTCAACCCATGTCCTCCGGGGCATCTTCCGGCATGCGGCAGAATGTCACAACCGCCGATTACATCAGATCACATCAAAGCCGGCTGATGGTTTTCTTGCGTGACGGCGCCGCGACGCCCATACTGCGCATCAGGAGCAGGACGGGGGAAAGCCCATGGGCAAGACCACGATCATCGACGTTGCCCACAGCGCCGGTGTCTCCACCGCCACCGTGGACCGCGTGCTGAACGGTCGTGTCGGCGTGTCGGCGGCCAACCGGCAGCGGGTCCTGCAGGCGGCGCGCGATCTGGGCTATCTGCCCTTCGAGGGCATGGTGCCCTTGCCCTCGCGCCCCGTGCATCTGGAGTTCTTCATCCCCTTCCTGCAAAACGGCTTCATGGCCGAAATGGCCGACAGCATCCGTGCCTTTTCCGCCAACCTCCCCCTCGTCGCTTCCTGCAACGTCCGCCCGCTGGACGGGTTCGGCCCGGAGGTCCTGTTGCCCGCGTTGGAAAACCTGGCGCTCAAGACCAGCGGTGTCGGCCTTGTCACCGTCGACCACCCCAAGACACGCGAGGCGATAAGGCGGATCTGCGAGGCCGGGGTGCGTGTGGTCACCATCGCCTCGGACGTGCTGGCCACGCCGCGCTCG
Organism: Rhodobacter sp. P1_C2; assembly: GCF_056406375.1. Taxonomy (NCBI): domain Bacteria; kingdom Pseudomonadati; phylum Pseudomonadota; class Alphaproteobacteria; order Rhodobacterales; genus Rhodobacter; species Rhodobacter sp. P1_C2. Next base: position 78,106 of record NZ_JBFUAG010000010.1, on the reverse strand, counting down.
GCCTATGTGGGGGTGGACAACACGATCGCCGGCCGCACGGCAGCGCTGATCATGGGGCGGATGGCGGGGGCGGCTTCGGGATCGGTGGGCCTTTTCCTCGGCACCCGGGCCTACCACGGCCATCAGGGCCGCGAATACGGTTTCCGCGCCTTGCTGGAGCATGATTTTCCCAACCTGACCCTGCTGCCCGCCGTCGAGACCGGCGAGGACCGCGAACGTTCCCGCGCGGCAATGACGGCGCTGTTGCGCGCCACGCCGGATCTGGTCGGCGTCTACTGCGTCGGCGCGGGCCGCACCGGCATCCTGCGCGCGCTGCAGGAGGCACGTCTTCCCAGGCGCCCCTTCGTGATCATGCACGATCTGACCGACAGCACCCGCGCCTGGCTGGCCGCGGATCAGATCGACGTGGTGATCGACCAGAACGCCCGTCTGGTCGGCGAACAGGCCGTCGTCCGCCTCCTCGGCGCCATCGCCGCGAGCACGCCCCTGCTGACCCTGAAAGACATCGAACCGCGCATCGTGCTGCGCGAAAACATCCCGATCCGCTGAAGAGGGAGGGGTCCGGCACCCTTAATTCATGGGATTTGGTCAAATGCGCGGACGACCTCCGCCACCGCGCATATTTGGCGACGAGCTCCCCTGCATCCGGGCGTCGACTCTGGCCTTGGCACGTTCGCGCGCGTCGCCCAGAAGGCGATGCAACCCCCACCAATCGACTTGGGCGAAGGCGCGCACCAGGCCAACATGGGTCGCAAAGGGTGACGCAATCCGTGGCGACCCCTTCTGTGGCCCCGGACTGGGGTGTGCTGTCGCGGCGTCAGGGCCCGGTTTTCACGCGCCTGCGCGATCTGACCCCGCCGCCTGGGTCACCGTCCCTCGCCTGATCAAAACGCTTGCGGGTGCGTCGTGCGCGAGGCGAAAGCGGTGTCTCAGCGCCGGTCCTCTCAGGGCGTCGTACGGCCAGAGGCGCCAAGGCTGCGGATCACGGCTCTGGCGGCTTCTGTCACCGGGGCTTCGGTGGCCTTCAGAAGGGCGATGCGGTCGAATTGGCTGGGGTCGCGGTGCAGGTTGTCGCGCAGTGCCGTGCCGAAGGCCTGGCGCAGTTCGGTGCCGATGTTGAACTTGGCGATCCGGCTGCCCTCGGCCAGCGACAGACGCTCGGCCGGGGCGACGCCCGAGCCGCCGTGGATCACCAGGGGCACCGTGGTCACCGCCTCGATCGCGCGCAGCAAGGGAAGGTCAAGCCCGCCGCCGGGGTCCGACTGCAGGTGCAGATTGCCGATCGAGACCGCCATGGCGTCGATCCCGGTTTCGCGGGCGAAGCGGGCGGCTTCCGCCGGATCGGTTCCGCGCGAGGCGGCGCCCCCGGCATAGCCGACAAAGCCGATCTCGCCCTCGCAGGAGGCCCCGACGGCATGGGCGAGTTCGGCGACCCTTGCCGTCAGGGCGATGTTCTGCGCCAGCGGCAGGCTTGACCCGTCTATCATCACCGAGGTGAAGCCCGAAGCCAGCGCCGCCCGGCAGTCCTCCAGCGTGGTGCCGTGGTCGAGGTGGGCCACGACGGGAACCGAGGCGGCCTCGGCCAGGTGGCGGAACATCGCGCCGAGGACCCGCAAGGGCGTGTGGGCGCGACAGGCCGGACCGGCCTGCAGGATGATTGGCGCGCGCTCGGCCTCGGCCGCGGCGACATAGGCGCGCATGTCCTCCCAGCCGAGGCAGACGAGGCCCGGGACGGCATATCCGCCCGCCAGCGCCGGTTGCAGGACCTGTTCCAGCGTCGCAAGCGTCATTTGAACTTGGCCACCATGTCCATGATGCCGGGGATCGTGTGCAATTGCGCGGCATGGGTCGGCTGGAAATACTGCTTCAGGCTGCGCTGGCTCTGGCCGCCGAGGATCGTGAAGTAATACATCTCGTAGCCCGGCAGCACGCAGCAGGGGTGATAGCCCTTGTCGATCAGCACGGTCGAGCGGTTCATGATGTGATAGGCCTCGCCCGGCGCGTTATCGACCCGTTGCAGCATCTGCATCCCCGAGCCGTAATCGGGGCGGAAGCGGAAGTTGTAGCATTCGTCGTGGCGGGTCTCCTCCGGCAGGCGGTCGGTGTCGTGCTTGTGGCTGGGAAAGCCCGACCAGCCACCCGCGCCCACGGTAAAGAGTTCAGAGACCAGCAGGCGGCCGACGCGGTCATGATGGGCGGCGCCGAGGATATGCTTGATCTTGCGGTGGGTCTTGGTGTCGTCTGAGCCATATTGCACGCGGTCGATATCGGCGGCACGCACGGCAAAGGGGCGCAGCGTCTCGGCATAGGCTGCGCCGGCCACGAAGACCTCGGTGTCGGTGCGTGCGGTGATCCGGGCCGCCGCACCCGAGGGGACATAGGCGCCCTCGGGCTCGCCATCCCAGACATCGGCGCCGCGATGGCCGATGTCGGCGAAGGTCTCGCCCATCGTCTCCACCGTCACGGTGCCGGTGGCGGGGACCACGCAAGTCTCGTATCCCGGGGTGCGGTAGTCGAAACGCGCCCCCGCCTTCAGGGTGACGATGTTGAAATAGACGAGGGGCACCAAGGGGTTGCCCATGTCGACGATGGCTTGGTTCCGGTTGTCATGCGGGGCTATGTGCATCTTATGTCCTATCAGGCCCCGGTTGGGCCGATGTGAGAGGCAAGGAAGCGGTCCAGTTCCTCGGTCGTGGGCATGGCGGGCGCGCAGGCCACTCGAGAGACGACGATGGCGGCAGCGGCCGAACCGCGCAGCACGGCGGTCTTCAGGGCCTCGCCCTTGGCGAGGCTGGCGATCAGGTTGCCAAGGAAGGCATCCCCCGCCCCGGTGGGCTTCAGGGCCGCGGTGCGGAAGATGCCGGTGCGGATCTCTTCCCCGCCCTGGAGGGTGATCGCGCCCTCTGCGCCCATCTTGTAGACGACGATCCCCGCGCTAAGGCTGCGGGCCTTGGCCAGGCCCGCGCCCGGCGCGCCGGCCATGAAATCGAATTCCAGATCGTTGCCGACGATCACGTCGCAAAGCGCTGCAGCACGGGAATAGACCTGCGCGGCCTCCTGCGGCGAGGCCCAGGAATAGGGCCGGTAGTCGATGTCGAAGATCAGCGGCAGGCCCGCCGCCCGGGCAAGGTCGAAGGCGCGGAAGGTGGCGCTGCGCGACGGCTCCGCCGCAAGCGCCGTCCCGGTGGTGACCAGCGCGCCAAAGCGGGTGTAGTCGACAGCTTCGACATCGGCGGTGGTCATGTCGAAATCCGCCGCTACGTTGCGGTAGATGACGGATTGGCAACGCTCGACCCGGGTTTCCACCACGGCCAGCGAGGTCCGCGCCGGACCGCCCGCAGCGCGGACATGAGTGCGGTCCACGCCATAGGCGTCCAGCTGTGCGAGGCAGAACCGCCCCACCGCATCATCCGAGATGCAGGTCAGAAGCGCAGCCCTGGCGCCCGCCTTGGTCAACGCCACCGCGATATTGGCCGAAGAGCCCCCCAATGCGGTGGTGAAGCGGGTGGCCGTCTCGATCGTTGCTCCCGGCGGGTCGGCGTAAAGGTCCATCCCCGCCCGCCCGATGACGAGGCAGGGCAGGCGCCCGAGGCGTGCGAGATCGGCGCTCACAGCCCCGGCCTTTGCGCCGCGCGCCCGGCCTCGACCTCGGCGTGTTTTTCCAGCACGCTGGTGGAGGCTGAAACTTCGGGCGTCCCGATCTCCCACCAGGCATGGCCCTGAGTGGTCCAGCCTTCGTAGGGGTCGACCTGCATCACGATGACCGAGGTCTTGCTGGCCGCCTTGGCGCGCAGGAAGGCCGCGCCGAGTTCGGCCGGGTTCGCCACGGTTTCGGTCAGGGCGCCCATCGCCCGGGCATGGGCCTCGAAATCCACTGCGAATGGCGCGGTGACCGTCGGGCAATCGGCGATCAGGTTGTTGAAGCTGGGCTGACCGGTGTTGTTCTGCAGCTTGTTGATCACCGCAAAGCCGCCGTTGTCGAGCACCAGAACGATCAGCTTCTTGCCCGTCAGGACCGAGGAGTAGATGTCGGAGTTCATCAGAAGGTAACTCCCGTCGCCGACGAAGACCACGGTGTCGCTGGCGGGCTCGACCTCGGCTTGCGCGATGCGGGCGCCCCAGCCGCCCGCGATCTCGTAGCCCATGCAGGAAAAGCCGAATTCCACATCCACCGTGCCAAGGCCGAGGGTCCGCCAATTGGCGGTGACTTCGGCCGGCAGGCCCCCGGCGGCGGTCACGATGCGGTCGCGCGGGTCGCACAGCGCGTTCACCATGCCGATGGCCTGGGCATAGGAATTGGGCCGGTTGCCATGGGCGATGTTGGCCTCGACATAGGCATCCCAGGCCCGGCGTTCTGCCTGGGCGTGGGCGGTCCAGTCCTGCGGCGCGGCATGGGCGCCCAAGGCGTCCCCGAGCGCCCGAAGCCCCAGAAGCGCGTCGCCCACCACGGCCAGAGACTGGTGCTTGGAAGCATCCTGCCGCCCGGCATTCAGCCCGATCAGCCGGGCATCCGGGGCGAAGACCGTCCAGGAGCCGGTGGTGAAATCCTGCAGCCTCGTGCCGACGGCCAGAACCACATCCGCCGCCCCCGCCACCCGATTGGCGCTGTCCGACCCCGTGACGCCGAGGGGGCCGATGTTCAGGGGATGCGAGGCCAGCATGTTGGCGCGGCCGGCGATGGTCTCGACGACCGGGATGCCATGCGCCTCGGCGAATGCCGTCAGCACGCCCGCAGCGCCGGAATATTGCACCCCGCCGCCCGCCACGATCACCGGCCGCTTGGCGGCTTGCAGCAGCGAGGCCGCCTCGGCGATCTCGCGCATATCGGGGGATTGGCGGCGGATGCGGTGCAGGCGGCGGTCGAAGAAGGCCGCCGGATAGTCGAAAGCCCAGCCCTGCAGGTCCTGCGGCAGGCCGAGGAAAGCCGGGCCGCAATCGGCAGGGTCCAGCATCGTGGCCAAGGCCGCGGGCAGCGACTGCAAGATCTGCGCCGGATGGGTGATGCGGTCCCAATACCGGCTCACCGCCTTGAAGGCGTCGTTCACCCCAAGCGACGGATTGCCGAAATGCTCCAGCTGCTGCAGCACCGGATCGGGAAGCCGGGTCAGGAAGGTATCGCCGCACAGCATCAGCATCGGCAAGCGGTTGGCATGGGCAAGCGCGGCCGCCGTCAACAGGTTCGCGGTCCCCGGCCCGGCGCTGGCGGTGCAGAACATGAACCGCCGCCGCAGGTGGTATTTCGCATAGGCCGCCGCAGCGAAGCCCATGCTCTGTTCGTTCTGACCCCGGTAGAGCGGCAGTTCCACGCGGAACGGGTAGAGCGCCTCGCCCAAGCAGGGAACATTGCCATGGCCGAAGATGCCGAACCCCCCGCCACAGATGCGGCGCTCGACCCCGTCGACCTCGACATATTGGTTGGCCAGCCAGGTCACGATGGCCTGGGCCACGGTCAGTCGGATCGTCTGCATCCTTGGTGCCTCTCGAACGGGGCTTGCGCGATTTCGCCGCCAAGGATACATCTTTTGCAACCGGTTGCAATATCGCTCGGGAGGCGGGATGACAGAGATCGGCATAGGCCTGGTCGGCGGCGGCTACATGGGCAAGGCGCATGCCGTGGCGCTGTCCGCGGTGGCTGCGGTCTTCGACACCGCGCTGAGGCCGCGGCTGGAGGTGATCGCGGCCACCAGCCCGGAATCCGCGGCGCGCCATGCCGCGACCTATGGCTTTGCCCGCGCCACGGCAGACTGGCGCGACCTCGTGGCCGATCCGAAGGTGCAGGCGGTGGTCATCGCCTCGCCGCAGGCCACCCACCGCGCGATTGCCGAGGCGGCCTTTGCCGCCGGAAAGCCGGTCTTCTGCGAAAAGCCGCTTGGCGCGTCGCTCGACGATGCCAGGGCCATGGTCGCGGCGGCCGAGGCCTCGGGTCAGGCCAACATGATCGGCTTCAACTATGTCCGAACCCCCGCCACGCAATTCGTCCGCCAGCTGCTGGCGCAGGGCACCATCGGCGAGGTCACCTGGTTTCGCGGCGAACATACCGAGGATTTCCTCGCCGACCCCAAGGCCCCGGCAAGCTGGCGGACCACGGGCCGTGCCAATGGCTGCATGGGCGACCTCGCCCCCCATCCGATCAACGCGATGCTGGCGCTGATGGGGCCGGTGGCCGAGCTTTCGGCGCGGATCGGGACGGTCCATGTCAGCCGCCCCGGCGGCACCGTGGACAACGACGACCACGGCCAATTGATGCTGCGCTTTGCCTCTGGCGCCATGGGCCACCTTTACGTCAGCCGCGTGGCGACGGGGCGCAAGATGGGCTATGCCTATGAAATCCATGGCACGAAAGGCGGCATCCGCTTTGACCAGGAGGATCAGAACGCCGTCTGGCTTTATCGTGCCGAGGGGCCGGAGGCCTTGCGCGGCTATACCCGCATCCTGACCGGCCCGGCCCATCCCGACTTCGCCGCCTTCTGCCAGGGGCCGGGGCATGGCACCGGCTATCAGGACCAGATCATCATCGAGGCGCGGGATTTCCTCGCCGCGATCCACAGCGGCCAGCCGGTCTGGCCGACCTTCCGCGACGGTCTTGCCGTCGCCCAGATCATCGAGACCGCGTTCCGGGCCTCCGCCGATGGCCAATGGCACGCCGTCCCGCAAGGAGCGACCCCATGACCATCCGCATCGGCAATGCGCCCTGTTCCTGGGGCGTCGAATTCGCAGGCGACCCGCGCAACCCGCCCTGGCGACAAGTCTTGGCCGAATGTGCCGCGGCGGGCTACCGCGGGATCGAGCTTGGCCCGATCGGCTTCATGCCCGAAGACCCGGCGATCCTCGGCGAGGCCCTGGCCGAGAACGGGCTGGAACTCATCGGCGGCGTGGTCTTCCGCCCCTTCCACGATCCGGCCAAGTGGGAGGAGGTTCAGGACGCCGCCCTGCGCACCTGCAAGGCGCTGACCGCGCATGGCGCGCGCCACCTCGTGCTGATCGACAGCATCTCCCCCCGCCGGGCACCGACGGCGGGGCGGGCCGGGGATGCCGAACAGATGGACGCCGCCGAATGGGCCGCCTTCCGCGACCGCATCGCCCAGGTCGCGCGGATCGGGGCCGAGGACTTCGGCCTGACCGTTGGCATCCATGCCCATGCGGCGGGTTTCATCGATTTCGAGCCTGAACTCGAACGCCTCCTCGACGAGGTGGACGAAAGCATCCTGAAAATCTGCTTCGACACCGGGCACCATTCTTACGCGGGCTTCGACCCGGTGGCCTTCATGCGCCGCCATGTCGGCCGGATTTCCTATATGCATTTCAAGGACATCGACCCGAAGGTCAAGGCCCGGGCGGTTGCCGCCAGCACGGGGTTTTACGAGGCCTGCGGGCAGGGCATCTTCTGCAACCTCGGCCAGGGCGACGTCGACTTTCCCGCCGTCCGGCAGATCCTGCTTGAGGCGGGCTTTCAAGGCTGGTGCACGGTCGAGCAGGACTGCGACCCCACCCTCGACGTCAGCCCAGTCGACGACGCGCGCAAGAACCGCGCCTATCTTTCCTCCATCGGTTTTTGAAAGGAGCTCCTCATGGCACAACTCAACTGGGGCATGATCGGTGGCGGCGAGGGCAGCCAGATCGGCCCGGCTCACCGGCTGGGCGCCCTGGCCGACGGGCATTTCCGTCTGGTGGCGGGGGCGCTGGATCATCGGCCCGAGGCGGGCCGCGCCTATGCGCAGCGGCTGGGCGTGGCCGCCGACCGCTCCTATGGCGACTGGACCGAAATGCTGGCGGGCGAGCGGGGCCGCCCCGACCGCCTCGACCTCGTCACCGTGGCGACCCCCAATTCCACCCATTTCCAGATCACCAAGGCCTTTCTCGAGGCGGGCTTCAACGTGCTTTGCGAAAAGCCGATGACCCTGACCGTCGAAGAGGGAGAGGAGATCGTCAGGGTCGCCGAGAAGACCGGCAAGATCTGCGCGGTCAACTATTGCTATTCGGCTTATCCGATGGTCCGCCAGGCCCGCGCCATGGTGCAGGAGGGCCAGATCGGCAAGGTCCGCCTCGTTGTCACCAACTTCAGCCACGGCCACCACGGCGACGCCACCGACGCGGATAACCCCCGGGTGCGCTGGCGCTATGACCCGGCGATGGCGGGCGTCTCGGGCCAGTTCGCCGATTGCGGCATCCATGCGCTGCATATGGCGAGCTTCCTCTGCGACGACGAGGTCACCACGCTTTCGGCCGATTTCGCCTCGACCATCGCCTCGCGCCAGCTGGAGGATGACGCCATGGTCAACTTCCGCATGGGCAAGGGCACGGTCGGGCGGCTTTGGACCTCTTCGGTGGCCATCGGGCGGCAGCATGGCTTCGACATCCAGGTCTTTGGCGAGACGGGGGGCTTTCGCTGGGCCTCGGAACAGCCCAACCAGCTGATCTACACGCCGGTGGGCGGCCGCACCCAGATCATGGAGAAGGGCGAGGCGGGGCTTTGCGAGGACGCCCGCCGCCTAAGCCGTGTGGCGATTGCCCATCCCGAGGGTTTCCCGATGGCGGTGGCCAACATCTACTGCGATCTGGCCGATGCGATCCGCGGTGAGGCCCGCCCCGGCCTGCCCCGCGCCGCTGCAGGCCTGCGCTCGATGGCCGCCGTCCATGCCGCGGTGGCCTCGGCCAAGGCAAGGGGCGAATGGGTCGATGCAAGGCCGCCGATGTTCCGCTGACGAGGCATCCGCACTAGGGCTGCACCGGCGGGGGGCTTTGGCGGGCGTCTGAATCCGTACCGGGCGAGCCGCCTTGTGCGGCTTCCCTCTCAGGGCTGCCCGGCCACCATCCGCACCAGTTCGGCAAAGGGCACCGGGCGCGAGAAGAGATAGCCCTGGAACTCGTCGCAGAGATTGTCTTCCAGCCATTGGCGCTGCACCTCGGTCTCGACGCCTTCGGCCACGATCCGCGCCCCGAAGGCGCGGGCGATGGTCAGAACGCCGGTCACCAGCAGGCGAAAGTCCTTGTGGGCGATCAGGGTCCGGTCGATCTTGATGCAGGAAATCGGATAGCGCGTCAGGCTGGCGAGGTTGGAATAGGCCGTGCCAAAATCGTCGATCGCCAGCTTGTAGCCCAGTTCCGAAATCTGCATCAGCACGCGCTGCAGGCGGCGGTCGGTTTCGACCAGGATGTTCTCGGTGATCTCCAGTTCGATATCGCCGGCATCGGCGTCGATCGTCGGGCGCAGCTGGCGCAACAGGCCCAGAAAGGACGGGTCGGCGAATTGCCGGGGCGAGACATTGACCGACAGGTTGATCGTGGCCCTGGCCTGACGCAGGGCCACCAGATGCCGGGCCGCCTCGCGCAGGGCCCAGCGGCCGATGGCCGAGATGCGGCCGGTCGCCTCGGCCACCGGGATGAATTCGTCCGGCAGGACCGCGGCGCCGCTGGGCGAGTTCAGCCGGATCAGCGCCTCGGCGGCGACGATCTTACCGCTGCTGAAACAGACGCGCGGCTGGTAGAACAGCTCCAGCCGGTTGCGCGACAGGGCCTCGCGCAATTCGTTGTCGACCTGCAGGAAGCGCTGGCTGCGTTCGGCCAGTTCGGGGCGGAAGACCCGCACCGCATTGCCGCCGCTGCCCTTGGCATCGAACAGCGCCAGATCCGCCTTGCGCAGCAATTCGTCGAAGGTCACCCGCCCGGCCTCGGCCATGCTGAGCCCGGCGCTGGCCGAAACGCTGAGGTCGTAGCTGTCCACGATCACCGGGCGGCGCAGTTCCTTCAGCACCGTGGCCGCGACGCGCAGGAAGGCGCGCTCGCCCTCGCTCGCGCAGAGGAGGCAGCAGAACTCGTCCCCGCCAAGCCGCGAGAGGAGCGCATCCTCGGGCAGGGCCGCGCTGAGCCGCAGGCCGATTTCGCGCAAAAGCTCGTCGCCCGCCGCATGGCCAAGCGTGTCGTTGACGAATTTGAACCGGTCGATGTCAAGCAGAAGCAGCGCCACCGGCTTGCCGCGCCGAACCGAATCCTCAATGAAGGTCGCGGCCGAGAGGGCGAGGTAGGTCCGGTTGTGCAGCCCGGTCAGCCCGTCTTGCGTGGCGAGATTGGCCAGTTCGCGCTTGGCGGCCTGCTGTTCGGTGACGTCGATCTCGGTGATCAGGAAGTTGCGCTGCCCTTCGATCGGGTCATAGCTCTGGCGGATCTCGACCTCATGGGTCCGCATCCCGCGCGAGGTGGAGACCTCGCTCAGATAGGTGCCCTCGGCGTCGAAACTCGGGGCCTCGGCCAGAATTTCGCGCAGGACCGGGTTGAGGAAGCGCGTCAGCGCGGATTTGCCTGCGGCGGGAAAGGCGCGGCGCGCGGCCGGGTTGGCATAGGTGCATTCGCCGCTGGCAGAATAGGTCGTGACCATGACCGAGGTGTAAAGCAGCGCCTGCGAGCTGCGCCGCAGGTTCAGATCCTGCCGCCCGATCGCCTGCGCCTCGGCCAGCATCGCCAGGCGCCCATCAGGCAGAAGACAGCCGCGAAACCGGCAGGACAGCACGCGCGGCTTGCCGAGGGGGAAGATCGTCCATTGTTCGTCATAGACCTCGCCCAGGGCAAAGCCGGACTGGAACTGCCGCAGACGGGCCTGCACCGAACTGGACATGTCCTGCGCCATGTCGCGCTGCATAAGCTCGGCGGTGGAGGCGGCGGACCAGATTTCCAGCGCCGGGCCATTGGCCCAGACCACCCGCGACAGGTCGATGTCGAAGACCCAGACAGGAAAGCGGCTGTCCTGAAAGGCGCCCAGTTGCGCAAAGGTCAACACGGTCTTTTCCGAGGAGGTGCCGGGCACCTCGCTCTCGCCCCCGGTTTCGCGCAATTGAACCAAAAAGCTAATCCTGTGGTTGAGGGACTCGATAAAAAATGCGCCAGACGAGGCCAGACTATCCGCATTGGCGCAAAATGCGAGGGTATTTTGCGGGTTTGCGCAGAGCGCCACAGCTTTTGGTTGAACGGCGGTAAGGGCCGGAAAAGGCCCGCCAGCGCGGGTTCTTGCGGCTCAGGTGCCGGCGACGACACCTGCGGCGCGGCGCAGTTCCTCCTTGATCCGGGCCACCATGAAATCGGTGAAAAGCCGGATCTTGCTGTCCTTGGCGCTGCGGTGCTGCGACAGCAGGGACAGCTGCGTGGGCAGGGGCGGCGTGGCAAGGGCCACCGGCACCAGGCGCCCGTCGCGCAGGGCATCGGCCACTTCGAACACGGGTTTCAGGACAATGCCCCGCCCGTCCAGCGCCCAGCCGGTCAGCACATCGCCATCGTCGGATTCGAAGGGCCCGGTGATTTCAAAGCGGCGCGGGCCCTCGGGGGTCTGCAGGGTCCACTGGAACTCTTTCGCGCCGGGAAAGCGCAGGTTCAGGCAGTCGTGCCTGTCGCGCACCAGCGCCTCGCCATCCGCCGGCATGCCGCGCCGCGCGATATAGGCGGGGGCGGCACACAGAAGCCGCGGGCAATCGGCGATCAGGCGGACCTTCAGCGTGGAATCCTCCAGCGTGCCAAGGTGGAAGGCCAGATCCAGCCCCTCTGCCGTCATGTCGATCACCCGGTCCGACAGGCGCAGGCGCACGTCGATGGCGGGGTAGAGGTCCTTGAAACCGGGCACATGCGGCGCGATGAAGCGCCGCCCGATGCCCAGGGGAGCCGCCACGAAGACCACGCCACGCGGGTTCTGCGCCACTTCGACGACCGAGGCTTCCGCCTCGTCGATCGCCTCCAGCACCTTCAAGGCACCGTCATAGAAGATCCGGCCATTCTCGGTCGGTTGCAGGCTGCGGGTGGTGCGGTTGAAGAGCCGGATGCCAAGGTGCTTTTCCAGCTCCGAGATTCGCGCCGAGGCGACCGCGGGCGAGGTGCGCTGGTCGCGCGCCGCCGCCGACATCGAGGACAATTCATAGACCCGCACGAACATGCGTAAATTGTTCACATAGGACATCGGCGCTTTGGCCCTTTTGCATTTTTTGAAAGTGATCCGGCATTTGCAGGATTAACAGAAGAGTGCGGCGCGGTATAGATTTTTGCCAAAGCGATGGGGGCCAGGCGATGTATGATTGGGTTGTGCTGTGGGATTGGGTGCAGATCGCGGTGCGCTGGCTGCATGTGATCACGGCGATGGCCTGGATCGGGTCGAGCTTCTATTTCATCGCACTCGACCTCGGCCTGCGCCGCGACGTGCCCCTGCCGCCCGGCGCCAATGGCGAGGAGTGGCAGGTCCATGGCGGCGGCTTCTACCACATCCAGAAATACCTGGTGGCCCCGGCCGCGCTGCCCGAGCATCTGATTTGGTTCAAATGGGAAAGCTACACGACCTGGCTTTCGGGCTTCACCATGCTGGTGCTGGTCTATTACATGGGCGCGCAGTTCTTCCTGATCGACCCCGAGGTTCTGGACCTGACCGTCTGGCAGGCGGTGGCGATCTCGCTCGCCTCGCTGGCCTTTGGCTGGGTGGCCTATACGACGATCTGCAAGGTCTTCGTCAATGCCAACCAGACGGCGGTGATGGTGGCGCTGTTCGTGCTTCTGGTCGCGATGAGCTGGTTTTACGTCCATGTCTTCTCGGGCCGGGCGGCCTTGCTGCACCTGGGGGCCTTCACCGCCTCGATCATGTCGGGCAATGTGTTCTTCGTCATCATGCCGAACCAGCGCGTGGTGGTGGCGGATCTGAAGGCGGGCCGAACCCCAGATGCGAAATACGGCAAGATCGCCAAGCAGCGCAGCACGCATAACAACTACCTGACGCTGCCGGTGATCTTCCTGATGCTGTCGAACCACTACCCGCTGATCTTCGCGACGAAGTACAACTGGATCATCGCGAGCCTTGTCTTCCTGATGGGTGTGACGATCCGGCACTGGTTCAACTCCCGCCATGCCAAGCAGGGCAGCCCGCACTGGACCTGGGCGGTCACGGGCGTGCTGTTCCTGATCATCGCCTGGCTTTCGACCGCGCCGATGACCCATGCGCAGGAGGAGGCCAAGCTGGAAGGCCCGGCGCTGATCTATGCCAGCGCCTCGGGGTTTGACGATGTGGTCAGCATCGTGCAGGGCCGCTGTTCGATGTGCCATGCGCGGGAGCCGGGCTATGAGGGCATTCCCTGGGCGCCCAAGGGCGTCGTCCTGGAAACCCCCACCGACATCGCGCGCGAGGCGCGGCGGATCTATGAACAGGCCGGGATCACCCATGCGATGCCGCCCGCCAACCTCTCCTTCATCGAGCCGCAGGAACGCGCCGCCATCGTCAAATGGTTTCGCGGCGCCAGCGCCCCGGCCGGATTGGACGGCTGATTGGCGACGGAAAACCGGGCCCCGGGCGTAGAAGCCTTGTCGGGCGCGGGTGGATAACCAGATCGTGTCAGAAAAGCCGGGTTGCCGCGTTGACCTCGCGGCGCTTCGCGCAAAGATAGCACTGGCAGGGTTGCGGCCCGGTTATTCAGGAGACTGCCCGCTTGTCCTTTTGGAAACAGCTTATCCTCGCCCTGGTCCTGATCGTGGTTGCGGGCTATGCCGGGTTGAAACTATCGCCGGGTGCGGCGGCGTTTCTGGCCAGCCATGGCATGGCGGGGCCGATGGCCGCGCTGGGGCTGAACGGCGAGGCGGCCGAGGCGCCCCCTGCTGCGGGCGCTTCCGCCGCGGGTGGTTCGGGCAAGGGGCGCATCGCCAAGGTGCGGGTGCGCGCGGCGGGCCAGCAGGTGATCAACGACAAGGTGACGGCGTTGGGCACCAGTGCCGCGCTGCAATCGGTGATGGTGATGCCAAAGGCCAGCGGCACCCTGACCGAGATCCTCGTGCAATCGGGCGCGCATGTCGAAGCCGGGCAGCTGATCGCGCGCCTGGATTCCACCGTGCAGGAAATCGCCCGCGACAAGGCCCGGCTGGCGGTGGATGACGCCAACCGCACGGTCGAGCGCAACCATGCCTTGGTGCAAAGCAATGCCGCCCCGGCGACCCAGACCCAGGCGGTGGAGCTTGCCGCCCAGCTGGCCGTCCTGAACCTGCGCGCGGCCGAGCAGGACCTGGCCGACCGCAGCATCCTCGCCCCGATCTCGGGCGTGGTGGGGATCCTGAAGATCAATCCCGGCAATGCGGTGACCGCGCAGACCGAACTGGTCTCGATCGAGGATTCCTCGGCCCTCGTAGTGAATTTCTGGCTGCCCGAGCGGTTGGTGGGCATGGTCAAGGTCGGGGCCGATGCCGCCCTGGTGCCGGTGGCGCATCCCGACCAGACGCTTGCGGCGCGGGTCTCGTCGATCGACAACCAGATCGACCCGGCGAGCGGCACCTTCCAGGTTCAGGCCGAGGTCGCCAACCGCGACGGCAACCTGCAGCCCGGCATGGGCTGCACCGTGCTGATGACCTTCCCCGGCCAGACCTTCGTCACGGTGGACCCGCTGTCGGTGCAATGGGGCTCGGACGGGGCCTATGTCTGGCGGGTGACCCCGGCGGAGGGCGACGAGAACAAGGTGGACAAGGTCATGGTCCGCATCATGCAGCGCAACACCGAAAGCGTTCTGGTGGCGGGCCCGCTGAAAGCCGGCGACGCGCTGGTGACTGAGGGGCTGGACGGGCTGAAACCCGGCGCCAAGGTGCAGGTCGCGGGTGGGCAGAACGCGGGTGGGCAGAACGCCGCCGCGGCGGGGAACTAGGCCATGGCGGAGGCGGCCAAGCTTCAGCAGGGGGCGGCGCTGGCGGCGCTGTTCGTCCGGCGCCCGGTTCTGGCTTTCGTGATCAATGCGATGATCTTCGTGGCCGGGCTTGCCGCCCTTCTGGGCCTGCAGGTCCAGCAATTGCCCAATGTCAGCCGCCCGGTCCTGACCATCAGCACCAATTACCCGGGCGCAGCCGCCGATACGGTCGACAGCTCGATCACCGCGCTGATCGAGGGGGCGGTGGCGCGGGTCTCTGGCGTGACGGGGCTGTCCTCGACCTCGCGCTATGGCCAGAGCCGGACGACGGTGGAATTTTCGGCCGCGACCGACCTCAATGTCGCGGCCTCGGACACGCGGGATGCGGTGTCGCGGCTGCGCTCTACCCTGCCGACCGATGCCAAGGACCCGGTCGTGGTCAAGGCCGACAGCAACGCCCAGGCCATCATGCAGATCGCGGTCACCTCGGACACGATGGGCGTCGGGCCGCTGACCGACCTGATCGACGACACGATCATCGACCGTCTGCGCGCGGTGGACGGGGTGGCCGATATCCAGACCTATGGCGACGCGGCGCAGATCCTGACGGTGGACATCAACCCGGCGGCGCTGGCCGCGCGCGGGCTGACCATGGCCGATGTCAGCGCGGCCTTGGCCGATGTGTCCTATGACAGCCCGGCCGGCACGCTGAACGCGACCAACCAGAACATCATCGTGCGCGCCACAGCCAAGGTGGTGACGCTGGACCAGATCGCCGCGCTGAACATCAAGAAGGAGGTCAAGCTCTCCGATGTAGCGACCGCCTTCCTCGCCCCGAACCCGAGCGGCACCAAGCTGAACTCCGGCGGGCGGGCCGGGGTCGGGCTGGGCGTCATCGGGCAGGCGCAATCCAACACGATCGACATTTCCAACGGCATCCAGCGCGCGCTGGACATGCTGCGCCCCAACCTGCCGCCCGGCGTGCGGATGGAGATCACCTCGGACGACGCGGTCTTCATCAAGGGCGCCGTGGCCGAGGTGGTCCGCTCGATGGCGATTTCGGTGGCGGTGGTGACGGCGATCATCTTCCTGTTCCTGCGCGACTGGCGCGCCACGCTGATCCCGGCGGTTTCGATGCCCATCGCCCTGTCGGGGGCGCTGGCGGGTCTTTACCTTGCGGGCTTCTCGATCAACATCCTGACCCTGCTCGCGCTGGTGCTGGCCACCGGCCTCGTCGTCGATGACGCCATCGTGGTCCTGGAAAACATCGTCCGCCTCCGGCGCGAGGGGCAGGGGCCGCGCGCCGCCGCCGTCAGCGGCACGCAGGAGGTCTATTTCGCCGTCCTCTCGACCTCGGTCACGCTGGCGGCGGTCTTCATCCCGATTTCCTTCCTGCCCGGTCAGGTCGGCGCCCTGTTCCGCGAGTTCGGCATCACCCTCGCGATCGCGGTCATGGTCTCCACCGTGGTGGCTTTGTCGCTGGCGCCGATGATGGCGGCCAAGGCGCTGCGGCGCGATCCCGGCGAGGGGCATGGCGCCGTGGCCCGGCTTGGCGCGACCATCGCCCGGCTCTATGGCCGCCTGCTGCATGGCGCGCTGAACGTGCCCTGGCTGATCATGCTGGCGGCGGGATTGTTCGCGCTTTTCGCCACCCTGGCCTTCCCCTCCCTCAAGCAGGAGCTGACCCCGCCCGAGGACCGCAGCCGCATCCTCGTCAGCGTGCAGGCGCCGACCAATGTCAGCCTGGATTACACCACTGCCCAGATCGGCCGGATCGAAGAGCTTCTGGCCCCGCTGAAAGCCGCGGGCGAGGTGTCCAATGTCTTTGCGATCACCGGCTTTGGCGGCTCGACCAACCGGGCCTTCATGTCGATCTCGCTGGCGCCGCAGGATCAGCGCAAGCGCAACCAGCAGGCGATCGCCGCCGATGTGAACAAGGCCATCGCCCAGGTGCCGGGGGTGCGGGCCACCACGATCCAGCCCAACAGCCTGAACATCCGTGGCGGCGGCAACGGCTTGCAATTCGCGCTGGTGGGGACGAATTACGACACGCTGGCCAAGGCCTCGGATATCGCGGTGTCGGCGCTGTCGGCCGACCCGCGCTTCGGCCAGGTACGGTCAAGCTATGATGCGACCCAGGCCCAGGTCACCGTGCAGATCGACCGGATCCGCGCCGCCCAGCTTGGCGTCGATGTGACCGGGCTTGGCACGACCCTGCAGGCGATGCTGGACGGCAAGCCGCTTGGCGACATCGACCTCGGCGGCCAGACCTACCCCGTCTATCTGCAATCGACGAGCCAGCCGATCAACGACCCGACCGATCTGCAGAACATCTTCGTGCGCGCCGGGGACGGCCGTTTCATCCCGATGGCGACCCTGGTGGAGCTCAGCGAAGGCGCCTCCTCGCCCTCGCTCAACCGCGAGTCGCAGCAAAGGGCGGTCGACATCACCGCCGGCCTCAGCGACGGTTTCCCGATCGGCGATGGCTATGACCAGGCCCGCGCCACGCTGATCCCGCTCTTGCCGCCCGGCGTGTCGATCATCCCCCTGGCCGAGGCCGCGACGATCGGCCAGAACTCGGGCGGGCTGGCCGCGACCTTCGGCTTTGCCGCGCTGGTGATCCTGATGGTGCTGGCGGCGCAGTTCGAAAGCTTCGTCAGCGCGGCCATCATCATGGTCACCGTGCCCTTCGGCCTAGCCTGCGGTGTCTATGCGCTGCTGCTCACCGGCGGCTCACTGAACGTCTATTCCGAGATCGGGCTGGTGCTTCTGGTCGGCATCATGGCCAAGAACGGGATTCTGGTGGTCGAATTTGCCAACCAGCTGCGCGACGAGGGGCTTTCGGTGCGCGAGGCGATCCAGCAGGCCAGCCTTGTCCGCCTGAGGCCGATCATGATGACCAAGCTCTCCACCATCCTCGGCGCGCTGCCCTTGGTCTTTGCCGAAGGCCCGGGCGCCGAGGCGCGGGTGGCGCTGGGCTGGGTCATCGTCGGGGCTTTGGGCTTTGCCGCCCTGTCGACCCTGTTCCTGACGCCCGCGACCTATCTGCTGGTCGCCCCCTTCAGCAAGCCGCGCTCGCACGAACAGGTCACGCTGGAACACGAGATGCTGCATGCCTCGGCGCTGGCCGCCGAAACCGCCGGCGAATGAGACGCCCATTTCAGAAAGGAGCCCCAGGATGACCGCGCAGACCAGAACAGCCGACCTGCCCGAGGGCCGGATGGCGGTGCAGGTGTTTCACCCGGCCCAGAAGGGGGGCAAAACCGGCGTGATCCTTTACATGGATGCCTTCGGCCCGCGGCCCGCCCTGGCGCAGATGGCCGAACGTTTTGCCGCGCTCGGCCATGTCGTCCTGCTCCCGGACCTCTTCTACCGCTTCGGCGCCTATGGTCCTTTCGAGGCCGCCACCGCCTTCAGCCAGGACGCCAGCCGCGCCGCCCTGATGCGGATGATCACCGGCACTTCGCAGGCGCAGACCCTGTCCGATACCGAGGCCCTGCTCGCCATGCTGGCGGAGGAGGGGGCCAGCGGCCCCGTCGCCGCCATCGGCTACTGCATGGGGGGCGCCAGGGCCCTGAATGCGGCTGCAAGCTTTGCCGAAAGGATCCGCGCCGTGGCCAGCCTGCATGGCGGCAATCTCGCCAGCGAGGCCGCCGACAGCCCGCATCTTCGGGTGGCCCAGATCACCGGCAAGGTCTATGTCGGCAGCGCCGGCGTCGATGGCAGCTTCCCGCCCCCGCAATCCGCCCGCCTTGCCCAAGCCCTGCGCGAGGCCGAGGTCGACCATGTTCTGGAAAACTACAAGGGCATGGCGCATGGCTGGTGCGTCCCCGACAGCGCCGCCTTCAACGCTGCCGGTGCCGAACGCCATTGGCGCCGCCTCGAAGCCCTGCTGTCAGAATCGCTCTGACTCGCGTCTTCATCCAGAGAGAAATATCCTCGGCGTGGCCCGGGAGGGGCGGAAAGCCCCTCCGGCAGGGGGGGTCGGGGGGGCTGGCCCCCCCGATTTCCCCGGCAAGACCGTTCAGGACCGGTTGAACCGCCACTGGGTGACCTGCTCATAAGTCTCCCCCGGCTTCAGCTCGATCGAGGGGAAGCCCGGATGATTGGGCGCATCGGGCCAGTTCTGCGCCTCGATGGCCAGACCCTCGTAGATCCCGCGCCCCGGCCGCACCGCCGCGCGGCCGTCATAGACCTGGATGCCCGCCTCGGTGGTGGCGATGGTCATCTTTAGCCCCGAGGTCCCGGTCAGCCACAACACATCGCGCAGACCCTGCCGCCCGCCCGAGAGGCAGAAGTTGTTGTCGAGCTCGGTATCGCCCTGGGTGATCTTGCGGCCGCGGCGAAAGTCCATCTGCGTGCCGCTCACATCGGCGATCTCGCCGGTGGGGGCGAAGGTCTCGGTCACCGGCAGATAGGTGGCAGCGGCGATCTGCAGGGTGTGGCCGGCCCAGTTCTCGCTGCCGTCCATGTTCCAGTAGCTGTGGTTGGCCGCGTTGAAGAGGGTCAACGCGTCGGTCGTGGCGCGCACCTCCATCTGCAGCCGGTTGCCCAGCAGGGCCGAGAAGGTCGCCTCGACATGGCGGTTGCCGGGGAAATTTCCCTCGCCATCCGGCAGGTCCAGCGCCAGCGTGACCGAGGCCGCATCCGCCGCGACAATCGTCCAGACCTTGTGCTGCGTCCCCACCGCCCCGGCGTGCAGCGTATGGATGCCGCCCTGGTTCTTCTCGAACGCATAGGCCTTGCCGCCGATCGTGGCCTTGCCATCGGTGAACCGGTTGACCACCGGCGCCACGAGCGAGCCGTGATGGCGCAGCTTGCCCTCGTAGTCGCTCAACAGGTCCGAGCCGAGTGTGAGGTCATGCGCCACCCCCTCCATCCGGACCGACTGCAGCGTGGCGCCCTTGGTGATCACGGCGGCCGTCAGCCCCTCGCAGGTCAGGGTGATCTTCTGCACCTCGGTCCCGTCCGCCGTCTTTCCAAAGCTGGTGATATTGGCTTCTGACATGGCGGCCCTCCTGATCCCGACGCAAACGTGCTGCCGTCTTGGTGGAGGAGGAGGGCCGAAGCGTCAAGGATTAACGTGGCTTGCACAGGCCATGAGGCTGTCGGTCAGCCCGGTCAGCAGCTCTTCATAGGCATCTGCGCTTTGATCGAGCATCGAGCCCACCGGGTCCAGCCCGGGGCCTACGAAGACCTTGGTGCCCTGCACGAGGTTGGTGATCAGCGCCGGGTCATGCTGCGCCTCGGGGAAGGCGCAGGCGATGGCGCCGCTCGCGGCCATCTGGTGCAGTTCGGCGATCCGCGCCGCGCCGGGCGGGGCGGCATCCCCCGCCGCCAGCCCGCCCAGATAGTTCAGCCCATAGGTCGCGGCGAAATAGCCATAGGCGTCGTGATAGGTGACGAAGGGCTGTTTCATCCCCGACAGGCGGCTGGAAAGGTCCTTGTCCAGCGTCGCCAGCCGCGCCTGCGCCTTGGCCGCATTGGCCTTGTAGGCCTCGGCATGTTCGGGATCGATCGTGGCGAGGCGGGTTGCGATCAGGTCGATCCAGACCTTGGCATTGCCCGGCGCGAGCCAGGCATGCGGGTTCAGCCCGCCCTCGGCATAATCGCGCCGCTGGGTCGCCGGATCGTCCAGCAGTGCCAGATCCTGCAGCCCGGGGATCGATTGCCGCGCGGTGTCCAGCCCCGGCGTCAGCTCCGGCCCGACCCAGACGAGCAGGCCCGCCCCTGACAGGCTGCGCATCTGGCTGGGGCGCAGCTGCATGTCATGTTCGTCGCCCCCCTTGTCCAGAAGCATGCCCGGCGTGCCCAGACCCTCCATCACCTGCGCCACAAGGGCGGCGACGGGCGGGATATCGGTTTCGACCTTGGGCACTTCGGCCCATGCAGCACTGGACAGGGCCAGCAGCGCCGGGCAGGCGGCCAGCAGAAGAGAAGCAGGTATACGCATATTGGGTCTTTCGCTTGGGATGCGGTCTGTGTAGATTGTTATAGTATAACATGTCAACGCAAATGTTATACTATAACACACTTGCGCAGAGGATGCCCGATGCACGACCATTCCAGCGGACCGGATTGCCCCGGTTGCAGCCAGCCCGACCTCGCCTTTGCCCCGCATGACCATGCGCGCTGCGCCGGTGACGTGATGGCCCTGGCCGAGGCGCAGCTGGCCGAGGGCGGGCAGCGGCTGACCCCGGTGCGCAAGCGCACCCTGCAGATCCTGCTGGAGGCGCATCGCGCCATGGGGGCCTATGACGTGCTGGAGCGGCTGGCCGCCGATGGGTTCGGCAATCAACCCCCCGTCGCCTACCGCGCATTGGAGTTCCTCGAGGAACAGGGGCTTGCCCACCGCATCCGCCGCCTCAATGCCTTTACCGCCTGCATGCATCCGGGCGAGGTCCATTCCCCGGCCTTCCTGATCTGCCGCGCCTGCCATGCCGTGGCCGAAGCGCCGGGCCGCGCCATCGGGGCCGCCTTGGCCCAATCCGCCGAGGCGATGGGCTTTACCGTCGAACGCGCCACGGTCGAGGCGCTGGGCCTCTGCCCCGGCTGCCGCGACCATGCCGGGCCCGAGGCGGATGGCGCGCAAGTGAACCCCGCGGGTGCCGGACGGCGGGGGCTTGCCTGATGCTCATCAGCGCCGCCAATCTGAGCGTCCGCCTCGGCGGGGCGGAGGTCCTGTCGCAGATCTCCCTCTCGGTCGAGGCGGGAGAGATCGTGACTTTGCTGGGCCCGAACGGCTCGGGCAAAAGCACGCTGCTGCGGGCGCTGCTGGGCATGGTACCGCTGGCCGGGGGCAGTGTGACCCGCGCGCCGGGGCTGCGCATCGGCTATGTGCCGCAGAAGCTCGCCATCGACCCGAGCTTTCCCCTGAGCGTGCGCCGCTTCCTGTCGCTGCCGCGCCGGGTGACCGATGCCGAGGCCGAGGCGGTTCTGATGCGCGTCGGCATGCCGGGCAGTGGCGCAAAGCCGCTGGCGGGCCTGTCGGGCGGCCAGTTGCAGCGCGTCATGCTGGCGCGGGCGCTTCTGGGCCGGCCGGGGCTTCTGGTGCTGGACGAACCGACCCAGGGTCTGGACCAGCCCGGCGAGGCCGCCTTCTACCGGCTGATCGCCGAGGTCCGGCAGGAAACCGGGGCGGCGGTGCTGATGGTCAGCCATGATCTGCACGTCGTCATGGCGGCAAGCGACCGGGTGATCTGCCTCAACCACCACATCTGCTGCGAGGGCACGCCGCGCGTCGTCTCCGAAGCGCCGGCCTATCGGGCGCTGTTCGGTCTGGGCACTCAAGGCGCGCTGGCGCTCTACCAGCACCGCCATGACCACAGCCATGATGACGGCGCCGCTGCCGCGCATGACCATGACCACGATCACCACCACCACGACCACGAGGGCCACCACCATGCTGGATGATTTTCTGATCCGGGCCGGGCTGGCGGGGGTGGGCGTGTCGCTGGCGACCGGGCCGCTGGGGTCCTTCGTGCTGTGGCGGCGGATGGCCTATTTCGGCGATGCGACGGCCCATGCGGCGATCCTCGGCGTAGCGCTGGCGCTGGCCACCGATCTGCCGGTGCCGCTGGGCACGCTGGCGGTGGCGCTGATCATGGCGGTGACCGTGGCCACACTGGCGGCGCGCGGCTGGGCGGTGGATACGACGCTGGGGGTTCTGAGCCATGGCGCGCTGGCCCTGGGTCTGGTCGCGATCAGCTTCGTGCATGGCGTGCATACCAGCCTCGAATCCTACCTCTTCGGCGATATCCTCGCGGTGACCAAGGGGGACCTCGCCTATATCTGGGCCGGGGCGGCGGCGGTTCTGGTTTTGCTGTTCTGGCGCTGGCAGGCGCTGCTGACGGCGACGCTGAGCGCCGATCTGGCCCAGGCCGATGGCATCAACCCCGACCGTGAAAGGCTGATCCTCACGCTTGCCCTCGCCGTGGTGGTGGCGGTGGCGCTGAAGGTGGTGGGGGCCTTGCTGATCGCCGCCATGCTGGTCATCCCGGCCGCCGCCGCACGCGCGGTGTCGCGCGGGCCCGAGCAGATGGCGGCACTTGCCTCGGCCATCGGGGCGCTTGCCTGCCTCGCGGGGCTGGCGCTGTCGCTCTGGCAGGACACGCCTGCCGGGCCCTCCATCGTGACGGCGGCAGCGGGGGCCTTCGCGCTGGCGGGGCTCTTTGGCCGGATCCGGCGGCACTAGCGGCCTAGTCGGCCTGACCGGGCAGGACGAGGCCTTCCTCGACCGAGAGATCGGGGCTGGGCTTCAGGGCCAGCGCCAGCGAGGCTTCGGGCACCGTGGCGGCGGTCGGGTCGAGGAAGACCTCGGCCTGCGCCCCGGTCCGCGCGCCGTGAAGGGCGATGTCCAGCGTGACCGGCCCCTTGGCGCAGTCCTGCGGCAGGGCGGCGGCGTCGAGTTCTCCCGTCCCCTGCGTCAGATCGGCCGTGATGGTCTTGCCGCATTGCGCATAGGTGGCGCTGACCGCGACCTTGCCCGTGCCCACGACCTTGGCGCTGAACCGCACCGAGGGGGGCAGGCCCTCGTAGGTGGCGCTGACCTGCGGGTCGCTTTTTCCGTCGCCCTTGCCCAGATAGGCGACGGCGCGGACGGAATCGTAAAAGCCATAGGTGCCGCTGGTGCCGGCACAGGGGGCGCCGGTCTGGGTGCTGCGGGCATCGGTGCAGGCCGCGGGCAGGCGCTCGACGCTGGATTGGGTGGCAAGGAACCGCGCCGGTGCGAGGATGCGGCGGCGGGCAAGAGGGTCAGGCGCCCCGGTGTCGAAGCTGAGGAGCGCCACCCCCATCGGCGGCACCATCACCGCATGGCCGTTGAAGCCCATCTGGCGCGGGGCATCGTCCTTCGGCCCCAGCACCGCCACCTGACCCTGATCCGCCGAGGCCCCCTTGGGCAGTCCCGCGATGGCGAGCGGCACTTTCAGGGCCTGCGTGCTTTCGTTCCAGAACAGGACCGAGGCCCGCGCCCCGTTCACCCCGGCCAGCCCATGCAGGCCCGCCTCGGCAAGGCCGGTCTCGCCAAAATCGATCCGGCTGCGCCAGACCGGCAGGGACATGAACATCTGCAACACGGGATAGCGGACGCGGGGCTGCAAACCGCCTTGGGCATAACTCAGAAACCCGTTCTTGCCGCCGATCCAATAGGACAGGCAGACATGCTGCACATCCGAGGCCCGCTCCATCTGCGCCAGATCCGATAGCATCAGAACCGCGGCCTGATGGTCCAGCCCCTGCGCGAGCTTGCCCTGCAGGAGGAGCTTGCCGTCCAGGCTGCGCTTCAGGACCGCGGGGCCATATTGGGTGAAGATCACCGGCGCGGTCCTGGCCGGGCTGTCCGGCAGATCGGCGAGGAACCCGCGCGACCCGGCCAGCTGGCGGCCAAAGGTGCCGTTGAAGCTGTTGAACGAGATGAAATCGACCGGCGCCACCCCCGGTTTGGTCAGCTGGCCCAGCACCTCGTCGAAGAAAACCTTGCCCGGGGCGGTGGGCTTGGCGGGGTCGAAATCGGTGGCGATCAGGCTGCCGATGCCGAGCCTTGCATAGGGCCCCATCCGCGGCCCCATCTCCTGACCATAGGCGGTGTAAAGCTTTACCGTATCCTCGGCCGCCTTGCTGCGCTGCGCGGCGTCGCGTTTTGCAAAGGCGGCATCGCTTTCGCCCGGAAAGGCCGGGTTGCCCGCAACATCCTTGCCCTGCAACACACCCGCCAGAGTATGGCCGGGCTCGTTCCAGAAGGACCACAGGATCGGATAGGGGTGGTTGGCGGCGGCGGTCCAGGACCCGATGAACCTGGCCGTGCCGTCAAAATCGGTCGGCGAAGGGTCGGTCGCCGGGGCCTTGGCGCTTTCTACTTGGTACTGCGCCGGCGCCCCGGTCATCTGGATCAGCTGCGCCACCCCCATGTCGCCCAGCGCCTTGGTGAAATCCCACAGCCACGGTGCGGGCTTGTCCAGCGTCTTGACCGGCCGGGTCGAGGGATCGCCCGGCGTGCTGAAGACCTCGTCCAGCGCGGGCAGGGGCTTGGCCCCCGAAAGCGAGATCCAGTGGTCAAACTCCAGATCGTTGCACATCAGGCCCGGGCCAAGCTCTTCGACCTGCGCCAGCGACTCCTTCAGCCCCTTCAGCACGAAGGCCGAGGCGACGCCGACCTTGGATTTCAGGTTGGGATAATATTCGACCGCCGAAAAATCGAGGCTGACCTGACCGACGCCCGTAGGCCGGGCAAAGCTTTGCGCCGCAAGCGCCGCCTTGGCGGCCAAAGTGTCGGGTTGCGCGACGGCATCGGCCCAGACCGGAGTGGCCAGCGGCAGGGCCACAGAGAAAAGCAGGGCGGCAAAGGGCTTCATCAGAACGCTCCGGGCAGGGGTTAACCAAGTCTGTCATCAGCAAAGCATCTAAACCGTGCCACGGAAACGGCCAGTGCCGCCCGCGTGATCGGCTTTTCTTGGCTCATGTCGTTTTCGTCCGTTCCATGTCGCCCAGCCTTGCTCGTTGACCGGGTCATCAGGCACATATGATCCAAAATCCCATTCGGAGTCGCCGCGATGAAAACCCATGTCAAAGCTCTGGTTGTCGGCGGCGGTGCCGTTGGCAACGGCATTGCCTATCACCTGGCCAAAGCCGGCTGGGATACGATGCTGGTCGAACGTGACGAGCTGACCTCTGGTTCCACCTGGCATGCGGCGGGGCTGCTGCCCCTGTTCAACATGTCCTATGCCACGACCCATATCCACAAATACTCGGTCGATTTCTACAAGAGCCTGGAGGCCGAGACCGGCCTGAACGCGGGCTTTGCCGTGGTGGGCAACCTGCGCATGGCGCAGCGCCAGGAACGCATGGACGAATACATGCTGTACTCTTCGGTGGCCGAAACCGCCGGGGTCTATCATGAATTCCTGTCGCCGAAAGAGATCAAGGACCGCTGGCCGCTGGTCCGCACCGATGACTTGATCGGCGCCCTTTACCACCCGCAGGACGGCTACATCAACCCGGCCGACGTGACCCAAGCCATGGCCAAGGGCGCCCGCCAGCATGGTGCCACGATCGAGCGCAAGATCCAGGTCGACGGCTATCGCTGGACCGGGTCGGAGTGGATCGTGTCCTGCACGAAGATGGTCGACAAGGGCGGCAACCTTGTCCCCTCGGACGAGAAGTTCGAGATCCATGCCGAACATGTCGTCACCGCCACCGGCAACCACGCCCAACGCACCGCCCGCCTTCTGGGCATCAAGACCCCGGCTATTCCGGTCGAACACCAGTTCATCGTGACCGAGCCCGACCCGATGCTGGTCGAATACCGCAAGAACAACCCCGAACACCCGGTGCTGCGCGACGCCGACGCCAAATGGTATGTCCGCGAGGAGCGTGGCGGCTGGATCCTCGGGCCTTACGAAAAGGGCGCCCCGGCGCGCTTTGAATACAACGTCCCCGACAGCTTCCGCGCCGACCTCTTCCCCTTGGATCTGGAGCGGATCGAGGCGGAATACATGTCGATGATCCACCGGATTCCCTCCTCGGAAGTCGTGGGTCTGAAGGACGATTTCAACGGCCCGATCTGCTACACGCCGGACGGCAACCCGCTGGTCGGCCCGGTGCCGGGTCTGCGCAACATGTGGATCGCGGAAGGCTTCTCCTTCGGGATCACCGCTGCCGGTGGCACGGGATATTACCTCGCCCAGATGATGGTGAACGGCGAGGCCGAAATCGACATGGCCAGCCTCGACCCGCGCCGCTATGGCAGCTGGATGACCACCGAATATGCGGCGCGCAAGAACGAAGAGTGCTATGACCACGTCTTCATCCTGCACCACCCCGATGAAGAGCGTGAGGCCGCCCGCCCGCTGCGCACCACCCCGGTGTACGACCGCCAGAAGGCGCTCGGCGCGCAATTCGGCCAGGTCAACGGCTGGGAGCGCCCGATCTATTACGGCCCGCTGAACGCTCCGGCGGATTTCGACCACAATTCCCGCAGCTTCCGCCGTGGCGGCTGGTGGCAGTACGCGGTGGACGAGGCCAAGGCGATCCGCGAGACCGCCGGCCTGATCGACGCCTCCGCCTTCACCAAGCATCTGGTGCGCGGGCCGGGCGCCACCGCTTTCCTCGACTGGTTCACCTGCAACGCCCTGCCCAAGGTCGGCCGCATCAACCTGACCTATGCGCTGACCCCGCAGGGCACGACGCGCACCGAATACACCATCGTGCGCAATGGCGAGAACGACTATTACCTCGTCTCCGCCGGGGCCTGGACCGCCTATGACGCCGATTATCTGCGCAAATGCGCCGAGGATTTCATGGGCCGCGGTGGCGCCTATCTCGACATCCACGACGTGACGACTCAGTGGGGCGTCTTCGCCCTCGCCGGTCCGAACAGCCGCAAGATCATGGCCGAGCTGATCAAGGATGCCGAGCCGGAAACCGCCCTGTCCAACAAGCGCTTCCCCTGGCTGTCGGCCCGCAAGATCGAACTGGGCATGTGCCCGGTCAACGCGATCCGCGTGGCCTATACCGGCGAGTTGGGCTGGGAATTGCACCACCCGATCGAGATGCAGCGCTACCTTTGGGAGCAACTGCTGAAAGCGGGCGAAAAGCACGGGATGAAGCTGGTCGGCGCCCGGGCGCAGAACTGGCTGCGTCAGGAGAAATCCTACCGCGCGTTCGGGAACGAGCTGGGCCGCGACGCGACCCCGCTGGAAGCCGCCCTCGACCGCTTTGTCGACCTGAAGAAGGACTTCCAGGGCAAAGAGGCCATGCTGGCCGTTGGCATCCGGTCCAAGTGCTGCACGCTCTTGATCGATGGGCCTTCGGATACCGACCCGTGGGGCAAGGAAGCGCTGCTGCTCGATGGCGAGAAGATCGGTCGTCTGACCTCGGGTGGGTATTCGGTGGCCTTCGGCAAGCAGATCGGCATGGGCTATGTCCGCCCCGATCTGGCCGAGGTCGGCACCAAGCTGAAGGTCCGGATGAACCGCGAGCTTTGGGATGCGGTGGTGGTGGAAGACAGCCCCTTCGATCCGTCCAACGCGCGCATCCGCGTCGACGGCTGATCGCTGCGCGCGATTTCACAACTCTAAGAAAACATGGCGGCGGATCACTCCGCCGCCATGTCTGTTTGCCGGCTATCGGTCACGATATAGACGCAGGTTCCGCAGGCTTTGGGCCCGTTCTGCGCATACCACCGGCAAGTGCCGCGGATGGTGCAAGCGGGGAGGTCTGTTGCGAGGGGAGCGCCCGGGACCTCCATCTCTTT
This sequence comes from Rhodobacter sp. P1_C2, assembly GCF_056406375.1. NCBI lineage: Bacteria > Pseudomonadati > Pseudomonadota > Alphaproteobacteria > Rhodobacterales > Rhodobacter > Rhodobacter sp. P1_C2. The sequence continues at coordinate 50,236 of NZ_JBFUAG010000010.1, read as the reverse complement.
CATCGCGCGGTCGATCACGCCGCAGCGTGTTCCCGTCCATTGACTGCAGCCCGAGGTCTGGCACGGGCTGGTGAAACGCATCCGTTCCTCCGGTGCGCCGCGCAGGCGGACGGCGGCAAGGAAATTCTTGTCGACCGGCATCAGCGTGCGCAGGTTGTGGATCTTGCCGTCCAGCCCCAGCACGCCCAACAGCCCGCTGCCCGGCGTGGCGGGGGCAGAGGGGCAGGCGTAGCTGGCAGGCCGGGCGGCGGGGTCATTGCCGCCCGGCCCCATCACATCCGCCCCGCGGTCTGCAGAAGGCCGCGGCCAAGGGCTTTCTCGCCCTCCAGCAGGCCTTCGAAATCCTGCCGCAGGATGAAACCCCACCACTCGCGCGGAAAGCGGAAGACATGGGGCTTGTCCAGGTTCATCCCCGCAATATGGGACAGGGCCACCTTCTGGATATCCGCGTTGAGGGCGGCCTGGGCGTCCTTGGACAGGGCAATATCGCCCAGATCGACGACGAATCGTGTCATGGCAATCTCCGGTGAAAAGAGGCTGCACGGCAATGGGTCCGCGCCAGATGAGCCTGCGCCCTCGACCCGTCAAAGGCGAGTTAAAGGCGCGTCAAACGCTGTCAAATCGGCAGGCGGGGCGGCGCTATCTGCGGTGGCTGGCCAGCCAGGCGGTGAATTGCGAGGCGCTGCCGGCATAGACGTTCAGATCGGTCGGCCCGGCGATGCCCGGCACCTGGCCCGTGCCGGAATATTGCCAGAAGAGCCAGTGCTGGCCCGGGAACCGGTCCGAGGGGTGGGCCGCGACCGAGCGGAGCCAGAAGTCCACGCCGTTCAAGCGCCAAAGCTCGTTCTCGCGGTAGAAATCGACCGTGGTGTAGAGGATCGGGCGCTGGCCATAGGCGCGGCCGACGATCTTGAGGAAGACCTGCGCCTCGGCCCGGACCAGCTCTGCCGGGCGCTTGCCGGGGCAGGTGGGCGAGCGCGGCGTCCATTCGACATCCAGCACCGGGGGCAGGGCGCCCGGGCTGCGCGGCACATGGGCGATGAACCAGCGCGCCTGTTCCGCGGCCGGGCGGCAGTGGTAGAAGAAGTGATAGGCCCCGCGCGCGACACCCGCGGCATCCGCCTGGCGCCAGTTGAAGAGGAAGGCCTGATCCTCGTGATCGCCGCCCTCGGTCGCCTTCAGGAAGGCGAAGTTCACCCCATTGGCCTTGGCCACCGGCCAATCCACCGCCCCCTGCCAGACCGAAATGTCGATGCCATGCACCTGATGGCTGGAGGGCGGGTTGCCGTTCCAGTCCACCGGTTTGCTTTCGCCGAAATTGGCCCGGGTGACGGTGAAACCGTTCGAGCTGCGGCCCGGGCGCGGCTCGCCCCGGTCAGAGGGGCGGGGGCCACAGGCGGACAGGCCGGCCACAAGGCCGAGGGTCAGCAGCAGGCGCAAAACGGAGCGGGTTTGAAATCTCATGCCTCAGTTTGCCGTGTGGGCCGGGGATTGTCACGCGCTAGCCGGGGCGGGCCGCGCAATTTCGCGCAGACCGCCCCGGCGCTTTGGATCACAGCATGAAATCGCCCAGACCGAAGGCATCCGCGCCCTTCACGTCGATGGCCAGATCCGCAACACCATCACCGCCGATGTCGAGCAAGAGCCGCAGGTTGCCCGCCGACAGCACCTCGTAGCGCAGCTCGCCCGCGTGATGGCCGAACTCCGCCGTGCCAAGGAATTGCAGCGGGTCATGGGTGAGGGTCGCCGGATCGCCGTCGAAGGCGCGCAAGTCGATGCGGTCCTTGCCACTGGTGAAGTCGAGGATCTGGTCGCGCATGCCATCCGCCGTGCCGCTGTCGCCAAAGGCGAAGACGAAGACATCCGAGCCCGCGCCCCCCGTCAGCTGATCGGCCCCGCCGCCGCCGACCAGCGTGTCGGCGCCCAGCATGCCGTTCAGCGTATTGCCCAGGATGGTGCCGGTGATCAGGTTGTTCAGGGCATTGCCGGTGCCGCTCTGCGCAAAACCGGTCAGGTTCAGCACCTCGATATTGGCGCCAAGCTGGAAGTCGGTACCGGCGATCACCGTGTCGAACCCGGCGCTGGCCGCCTCGGTCACGGTGTCGCTGCTGGAATCGACGATGTAGATGTCATTGCCATAGCCGCCCTGCAAAGCATCATTGCCGGTGCCACCATCGAGGAGGTCATCGCCCACGCCGCCGAAAAGCTGGTCCGTCCCGGCACCGCCCGCCAGCGTGTCCTTGCCGCCAAGGCCGATCAGCGTGTCATCGCCCGTGGCGCCCTGCATCGTGTTGTCCGAAAGGTTGCCGGTGATCTGCACGCCGGTCACCGAAGAGACCGAGGCCGCCTCGAGATTGGCGGACATGACCCAGTTGGTGCCGACAAAGGCCTTGTCATAGCCCTCGCCCGCCGCCTCGGTGACGGTGTCGCCGGCGGTGGTGACGTAAAAGATGTCATCGCCCAGCCCGCCCTCCATCGTGGCCGAGCCCTCGGCGGCGGCGGCCGATTGCAGGATGTCGTTGCCCTCGCCGCCGATCAGCAGGTCGGCCCCGCCGCTGCCCTGCAGGAAGTCGTTGCCCGCGCCGCCTTCGATCGTTTCGGCGGCGGCGGTGCCGAGGACGACATTATCCTCGGCATTGCCGATGATATGGGTCGTGCCAGTGCCGATCTCGACCTTTTCGATGCCGGTGGCGATGGTCCAGGTCCCGGCGCCGATGACGCTGGCCTTGTCATAGCCGACCTTGCCCGCCGCCTCGCCGGTGATGACATCGCCCGTGTTGTCGATGACATAGGTGTCATCCCCGCCGCCGCCCGACAGCGTGTCGGCGCCCTGGCCGCCGTCCAGTGTATCGGCGCGGGCCCCGCCGGTGATCTTGTTGTCCGAGGCGTTGCCGGTGAAGCGGAAGCTGAAGGCGCCCGAGCCGATGATCGCTTCGACATTGTCGGCGAGGGTCGTGTAATGCACCTCGCCCACGGCGCCGGAAGCGCCCAGATAGCCGATGCCCTGGGTGATCAGCGTGTCATAGCCGGCGCCCGCGGCTTCGACGATCTGGTCGCCCTTGTTCTGCGCCCAGTTGTCCAGCATGTAGGTGTCGTCGCCGCTGCCGCCATAAAGGCTGTCATTGCCGCCGCCGCCATAGATGATGTCATTGTCGGCCCCGCCATAAAGCTGGTCATTGCCTTCGCCGCCGAAGATGATGTCATTGCCCGTGCCGCCATAGGCGAGGTCATTGCCCTTGTTCATGTAGATATGGTTCGACTGGCCATTGGCCCAGAGGATCGAATTGGCGGTGGCCGAGACGAAGACATCCTCGACATTGGCCGCAAGGCTATAGGCCGACAGCGTGGTGTAGACGGTGTCATAGCCCTTGCCGGCGGCCTCGATCACCTTGTCGCCGGCCGAGTCGACATAGTAGACGTCGTCCCCGTCGCCGCCTTCCATGTTGTCGCTGCCGGTGCCGCCGACCAGCGTGTCGCCATCCGCCCCGCCGGACAGCGAGTCATTGCCCGCGCCGCCGTCGAGGTAATCGGAACCGGCCCCGCCCAGCAGGATATCGTTGCCGTCACCGCCGCCGAGCGTGTCCTGGTCCGCGGTGCCGCCGATCAGATCGTCGCCCGCCGTGCCTGTCTTGTACGCCATGTTGCAAAACCCCTGTGCTGGCGGGTCAGCCCCGCGTGATGGGATCTTTCTGGCGCTTGCATGTTTCGCCTTCGCGCCGTCCGGGGCCGGGGATTGTAACAGCTGTAACGGAAGTTTCGGTTGAAACGCCGCTGAAACAAACCTGTCGCAGCGGTGGCGTCAAAGCGAAACATCGCCGCAGCAGAACCCGTCCCATCACGCAATCCGGGGCTCTGGCAGCCCGACCTGATGGAGACAGACCATGGCACAAACGCAAATCACCCTGACCGACGGCATCCCGAACTGGAGCGCGCCCGACGATGACAGCTACATGGTCATCGGCACCTCGGTGAACAATGCGATCCTGACCGGCGACGGCGACGACGTGATCGACGGCGGCGCGGGCAATGACACGATCACCTCGGGCGGCGGCACCGACACGGTTTATGGCGGCCTCGGCAATGACCGGATCGTGGTCGGCGACGGCACGCTGACCCAATGGGGCACCTCGACCGTCTATGGCGGCGAGGGCAACGACGACATCGAGGTGCGCGCGGATTCTGCCACCATCTCGGGCGGGGCGGGCGATGACAGCTTCTTTCTGCGCGGCGACAGCGCCACGGCTTATGGCGAAGACGGCAACGACACCTTCCAGATCCAGTCGGATGCGACGGTCTATGGCGGCAATGGCGACGATACCTTCTATCTGACCGAGGAAATCACCGACAACACCGAATATGCCTATGGCGGTGCGGGCAATGACAGCTTCCATGCCACGGTCTCCAGCCACTGGATGGCCGGTTCGACCTATGTCATGGCCGGAGGTGCTGGCGACGACGTCTATTACGACATCGGCAACAAGAACCCGATGTCCGTGACCATCACCGAAAACGCCAACGAGGGCACCGATACGGTCGAGGTGCTGCTGGGTAACGACTACACCCTTGGCGCCAACCTGGAGAATATCCGCGTCTCGGCCGATGTGATCGACGTCTGGTCCTATACCACGCCCGGCACCGGCAACCATCTGGCCGGCAACAGCCTGAACAACGTCATCTCGGCCTCCTATCGGGCCGATACGGTCTGGGGCAATGCCGGCAATGACACGATCAACGGCTGGTCGGGCAATGACAGCCTCTATGGCGGCGCGGGCAATGATGTCATGTCGGGCGATGCCGGCAATGACACGGTCTACGGCGAGGACGGCAACGACACGCTCACCGGCAGCGCGGGCGACAAGCTGGTTGGCGGCGCGGGGGATGACACCTATGTCATCTCCTCGGCCACGGCGCTGGTCGAGGCGGCCGGCGGCGGCACCGACACGGTGCGTTCGGCGGTGTCCTGGGTTCTGACCACCGAGTTCGAGAACCTCGAGCTGACCAACAACGCCGCGGCGGTCAACGGCACCGGCAACGCCGCCGACAACCGGCTGACCGGCTCGGCCTCGGCCAATGTGCTGAGCGGGCTTGACGGGCGCGACTCCCTCTACGGCGGCGGCGGCAATGACAGCCTGTCGGGCGGCAATGGCAACGATGTGGCGCAGGGCGGCGATGGCAATGACACGGTGAACGGCGATGCCGGCGACGACATCCTGAACGGCGGCGCAGGCAGCGACAGCATGCGCGGCGGCACCGGGGTCGACTGGATGATCGGCGACACCGGCAACGACTACATGAACGGCGAGGGCGATGCCGACGGGATCTATGGCGGCAGCGGCAATGACACGCTGGTCGGGATGGAGGGCAATGACCTCCTCTATGGCGGCACCGAGAACGACCAGCTGTTCGGCGGCGACGGCATCGACAAGCTGGGCGGCGATGCCGGCAACGACTATCTCGACGGCGGCACCGGGGCCGACAACCTGATCGGCGGGACGGGCAATGACCTTTACATCGTCGACGACGCCGGCGACGTGGTGACCGAACTTGCCGGCGGCGGCACCGACGAGGTGCGCACCACGCTGACCAGCTATACCCTTGGTGCCGAGGTGGAAAACCTGATGCACCTGGGCAGCGCCACCTTCTGGGGCTTTGGCAATGCCCTGAACAACGTGATGACCGGCGGCATGGGGCAGGATCTGCTTTGGGGCTTTGACGGCAATGACACGCTGAACGGCGGCTCGGGCAATGACGTGCTTTATGGCGGCAACGGCAATGACCTGATCCTCAACGCCTCGGGTGCCGACACGATGGATGGCGGTGCGGGCATCGACACGGTCAGCTTTGCCGCCAATGCCTATGGCGTGATGGTGAACCTCGGCACCGGGGCGGTGTCGGGCAGCGATGCCACCGGCGACAAGGTCAGCAATTTCGAAAACGCGATCGGCTCCAACTTCAACGACGACATCACCGGCACCAGCGCGGCCAATGCGCTGAGCGGCGGGGCGGGCGATGACTGGCTGATCGGCGGGGCCGGGGCCGATACGCTGGACGGCGGCGCCGGGCGCGATGGTGCGGCCTACAGCGCCTCGGGTTCTGGCGTGACGATCTGGCTCGAGTCGCTCTGGGATGCCGCGACCTCCAGCTGGTATGCGCTGGGCAAGGGCGGCGATGCCGAGGGCGACCGGCTGGGCAATATCGAGGCGATCAACGGCTCGATGTATGACGACCTCCTCTCGGCGGGGCATGGCGCCACCACGCTGAACGCCGGGGCAGGCAATGACCAGCTTCTGGGTCATGACGGGGCCGATACGCTTTGGGGTGGCGATGGCAATGACATCGTGCAAGGCGGGGCCGGCAACGACTTTGCCTATGGCGGTTACGGCAATGACCAGATCAACGGCGGCGCGGGCAGCGACTATCTGTCGGGCGGGGTCGGGACCGATGTGTTCATCTTCGACAAATACGCGCTGATCGCGGGCGACAAGGACCGGGTTTCCGATTTCCAGGATGGCGTGGACCAGATCAAGCTGGCGCAGGGTGCCGTGACCGGCATCACCGCGACCGATGTCGCCGGCGGGACCGAGCTGCACATGGCGCTGGCCGCCGGGGGCGAGTTCGTCCTGACCTTCGATGGCGTGACCGGGGTGCAGGTCCTGGACCAGATCAGCTATTTCTGATGCCCGACCGCTGCGAAAATGAAAGGCCCGCCGCTTTGCCGGCGGGCCTTTGCCATTCTGGCCGCGAGCCTCGATGTTTCAGCCGCCCAAGTTCTGAAACATCCAGGGCCCCCGCACGGCGCCAAGCAGAAACCTTCATGGCGCAGTTTGTATCCTGTAGCCGCCCGGTCTGCGGACGGTGCTTCCCAGGAGAAGATCATGTCCCCCGAAGATATCGCCCTCATCCGCCAACAGTTGAGCCTGACCCGTGGCATGGAAGAGGCCTTTGCCGCCGCCTTCTACGCCCGGCTGTTCCAGATCGCGCCGCAGCTGCGCGTCCTGTTCCCGCATGACCTGTCGGATCAGGGCCGCAAGCTGATGACCGTCCTGACCTTTGCGGCAGGCGCGCTCGACCGGCCCGATGCGCTGGTGCCCGCCGTCCGGATGCTGGGCGCGCGCCATGTGACTTACGGGGTCGAACTGGCTCATTTCGAGCCGGTCGGCGCGGCCCTTCTGCACACGCTGGCCGCGGCCCTCGGGCAGGGCTTTGACGCAAGGGCCGAGGCTGCCTGGACCGCTGCGATCACCGCGCTGGCCGGGTTGATGGCCGAAGGCATGGCCGAGGCGAAGGCAAAGCTCAACGCCGCCTGAGGCGCGCTAACCCTGCCAGGGCGGCTCGTAGCGGTAGCCGAGGCCGCGCACCGTCACCAGCCGTTCGGTGCGCAGCTTGCGGCGCAGGCGCGCAACCCGGGCATCGATCGCCCGGTCCAGCGCCTCGGTCGTCTCGGCCGGGGCGAGGTCGATCAGCTCTTCCCGGCTCAGCACCCGATGCGGATGGGCCGCGAAAGCCCGGATCAGGGCGACCTCGCCGGGCGAAAGCGCCTCGGTCGCGCCATCCTGCAGCAGGATGCGAGCGGCGGAGAGGTCGGCCGAGGTCGTCTCGAAGGGCACCAGCAGGCGCATCTGGCCCTTGCGCCGGGCGAGGACGGCGGCGGCGCGGGCGGCAAGCTCGCGCGGGTCCACGGGTTTGAGGACATAATCGTCGGCCCCCATCTCCAGCCCGATGACGCGGTCGATCTGGTCGGGGTTGGCGGTCAGGATGATGACCGGCACGCCGCGCAGCGCCTCCAGCCCGTTCATCAGATCGAAGCCGGAACGTCCGGGCATATTGAGGTCGAGGATCACCAGATCCGCCGGCCCGGCGCGCAGGGCGGCCTCGAGTGCGATGCCATCGCAGGCCAGGGCCGTGTCATGGCCCAGACCCTCGAAATAGGCGGCCAGCGCCTCGGTCAGGTCGGGCTCGTCGTCTGCAAAGATGATGCGGGCGCGCGGGGCCATGGCGGGGCCTTCTTGACGGAGGTTTCTGCGACATGTGTAGTGTCAGCCACGCCGCAGTGTCGATAGTTTTGGAATTTTCGCAAAGGAGTGGCCCGCCGTGGCCTATGTGATCGCCATCGCCGATGATGAGGAGGACCTGCGCGAGGCGGTGGCCGAATACCTATCCGGCCATGGCTACCGGGTGCTGACGGCGGCGGACGCGGCAGAGTTCCGGGCGCTGGCGGCGGAAAACCGGATCGACGTGGCGATCCTCGACATCGCGATGCCGGGCGAGGACGGGCTGTCGCTGGCGCGCTGGCTGCGGCGTTCGGGGCGGGCCGGGATCATCTTCGCCTCGGCCTCGGGCGCGCCGATGGACCGCATCGTCGGCCTCGAGATCGGGGCGGATGACTATGTCGCCAAACCCTATGACCTGCGCGAGATGCTGGCCCGGGTCCGCAGCCTCATCCGGCGGCTGGATGTCGCGCCCGAACCCGCAGCCGTGGCCGCCGCACCTGCGGCGCAGGCGCCAGTGCGGCTACTGCGCTTTGGCCCCTTCACGTTGGACACCGCCGCCCGCCGCCTGACCCATGCCGAGACCGGGGCGCTGGACCTGACCGCTGCCGAATACGAACTGCTCGAGGTTCTGGCGGCGCGGCCCAACCGCATCCTGTCGCGCGCGGTGCTGGCCGAACTTCTGGGGGCCGAGGCCTCGGGCGCCGAAACCGACCGGCGGATCGACGTGCGCGTGACCCGGCTGCGCAAGAAGATCGAGCCTGACCCCGAAAGCCCGCGCTTCCTGCGCACCATCAGGGGCGAGGGCTATGTCCTGTCGGGCGAGGGCGGGGCGTGACGATGGCCGACCCCTCGGCCCGGCTGCGCCGCCGGTTCATCTGGCTGCTGATCGGGGCGGCGGTGCCCTTGCTCACGGTGATGGTGATCCTCGGCCTGCGCGAGATGGACAATGCCCGTGCCGACATCCTGCGCGAGCTGGCCGATGCCGGGCGCATCCGCCGCGCCGGGCTGGAACAGCTGGCCGCCGAGGTGGATACACATATCGCCGTGATGCGCGCCTTTGCCGAACAGAGGCTGGCCCAGGAGGCCGACCAGCCCGCATACGACGGCGCGATGGATTGGCCGCCCTATCTGGCCAATCCCGGCCCGGATCACGGCATGCTTCTGGGCAACCCCGACCGCCTGACCCCGGAGGCGCGGCGCGAGATTTCGGCGCTCGCCTCGATGTTCGCCCTGGCCCGGGCGACCCAGGCCAGCCGGCCCTGGATGCGCTGGTCCTATTTCTTCTCGGAAACCCGCCGCTACGTCGCGATCTACCCCTGGGCCCCGCCGCAGGAGATGCTGGCGCCGGGCGATCCCGATGCAGCACTGGCCGATTACTTCACCTATGACCTTTACACCCTGGCCGAGCCTGCGGCCAATCCCGATCACAAGGCCTATTGGTCGCCGGTCTATCTGGATGCTGGCGGCACCGGCCTCATGGTGACGCGGGGCGCGCCGGTCTGGGTCAAGGGGCAGTTCCGCGGCATCGTCGGGGCGGATGTGCTCTTGTCCTACCTCTCCAAGATGCTCGGCGGGTTTCCGGTGGTCTCGGCCAGGGTCGCCGTGGTGGATCAGGCCGACAACCTGGTGGCCACGCCCGATGGCTTTGACCCTTCCGCCAAGGGGCCGGTCGCAGCGCAAAGCCTGATGCAGACGGCGGATCTGTCCGACACCGGCGGGAAATTCCTGCCGCGCGGGCCGCTTTACGTCGCCTCGGTCCTGATCGAGGGCACGCCCTGGCGGCTGGTGATGACCCTGCCGCGTGCCGAGGTGCAGGCCCGCGCCCGCGACCGGATGGCGCCGATGGGGCTTCTGGTGGCCGGGGTGCTGGTCGTCCTCGCCACGGTGGCGGCGATCCTCGACCGCCAGTTCGTGATCCCGGCGGTGGCGCTGGCCGATTACGGCACCAAACCCTCGGCCGAGATCGTCCGCCTCGGCCCGCCCGAAGACCTGCCCGCGCCCTTCCGCCCGCTGATCGACCGCATCACCGAGGCCGCCCGCCTGCGCTTTGCCCAGACCGTGCAGCTGCGCGCCATGGTCGATGGCGTGCCCCTGCGGGTGGTCTACCTCGACGCCGAGCTGATCTACCGCGACGCCAACCGCGAATTTCTCAGCTTCATGGGCAAGACCGCCGCCGAGGTGATCGGCCATCCGGTGGCCGAGATCCTCGGCCCCGAGGTCGAGGCGCAGTACCGCGCCATCACCCCCCTGATCCGGCGCGGCGAGATCGGCCGCTTCGAAGGCTGGATCACCTATCAGGGCACCGGGCGGCGCTATCTTCAGGTCTCGATCCTGCCCTTCATCGCGCCGGGCGAAAGCCTGCCGGGCTATCTGACCTTCACCCGCGATCTGACCGAGCTCAAGGCCGCCGAACAGGAGGCCGAGGCCCATGTCACCGCCCTGGCCGAGCGCGAGGCGCTCTACCGGTCGGTCGTCATCTCGGCCCTCGACGGCATCGTGGTGATGGATGACCAGGGCATCGCGCATGAGTTCAACCCGGCGGCCGAGGCGATCTTCGGCTATACCGCCGCCGAGGCGATCGGGCGCCGGGTCGGCGATCTGATCGTCCCGCCCGAGGCCCGCGCCACCCACGAGGCCGGCATGGCGCGCTACCTCGCCAGCGGCGAGGCGCGGGTGATCGGCCGCCGGATCGAGGTCGAGGCGATGCGCAAGGATGGCAGCCGCCTGCCGGTGGAACTGGCGATCACCCGGGTCTCCGAAGGCGGGCGGCAGCTTTTCGTCTCGCATCTGCGCGACCTGACCGAGGCCAAGCGGCTGGCCCGCGAGATGCAGGAGGGGCGCGACCGCCTGCACCAGGTCGAAAAGCTGTCGGCCATGGGGTCCTTGCTGGCCGGGGTGGCGCATGAGCTGAACAACCCCCTCGCCATTGCCGTGGCCCAGGCGACCCTTCTGGTCGAACGTGCCAAGGACCCCGATATCCGCACCCGCGCCGAGCGGATACGCGCCGCGGCCAACCGCTGCGGGCGGATCGTGAAAAGCTTCCTCGCCATGGCGCGGCAGAAACCGCCGCAGCGCGAAAGGCTGGACGTGGCCGAGGTGATCCGCGGCGCGCTGGAACTGGTGGGCTATGGCCTGCGCTCGGCCGGGGTGGAGGTCGTCCTCGACCTCGCCGATGACCTGCCGCAGATCGACGCTGACCGCGACCTGATGGGGCAGGTCTTCTCCAACCTCTTCATCAATGCCCAGCAGGTCCTGACCACCATCCCCCTGCCGCGTCTGGTGCGGGTCGAGGCCCGGGTGGAGCCGCAGGAGGAAGGCGACGTCCTGCTGTTGCGGTTCCAGGACAATGGCACCGGCGTGCCCGAGGCGCTGCGGGCGCGGATCTTCGACGCCTATTTCACCACCAAGGCGGTCGATGTCGGCACCGGGATCGGCCTTTCGATCTCGCGCAATGTGGTGGAGGCGCATGGCGGCAGCATCCGGCTGGCCGCGAAGGGCGAGGGCGATCTGCCCGGCGCCTGTTTCGAGATCCGCCTGCCGATTGCCACCGCCGCCGAAGCCGCCCCCGCCGGGCGCGCCGATGCGGCGGGTTCCGTGGGCCGCGATGTCCTGATCGTCGATGACGAGCCCGACGTGGCGCTGAGCCTGTCCGAGATCCTTCAGCTGGCCGGGCACCGCGCCACGGTCTGCGCCTCTTCCGCCGCGGCCCTGCAGGCCCTGCGGGCGGGCGCCTTCGATCTGGTCTTCACCGATCTGCGGATGCCGGGCATGGACGGCGCCGAACTTGCGCTGCAGGCAGCCGAGTTGCGCCCCGACCTTGCGGGAAGGATCGTGCTGATGACCGGGGATACCGTCTCCGGCCCGGCGCGGGCGGCGCAGGTCGGGTTGGAGACGCCCTTGATGCTGGAAAAGCCCTTCACACCCGCAGAGGTTGCGACCCTGCTGGCGCGGATCGTCTGATCGCTGCCCCTTGCCTCTTTTCGCGGCAATTGCCCGGTTGGACCGCGCCGTGCCACGGCGCGCGCCTTGACCCGAAGCCCGCCGCCCGCTAGCCTTTCCCCATCATTGACGGCAAAAGCCGGTGTGGCATCAGGGCCCCGCGCGCAGTACCTTTAGAGGACTGCGCCGGGGCCTTTTGTTTTGGATCTGTGGCATGAAGCGTCGCGTGGAACTTGGCCTGCTCTACTCCCGCTCGGGCAGCTATTCGCTGATCGGCGAGGCGTGCCGGTCCGGCGCGCTGTCCGCCATCGCCCGGATCAACGCCGACCCCGATCTGGACATCAGCTTTCTGCCGGTCGAACGCGATCCCGGCGGCAACATCGACCTTTACGGCCCGCTTTGTGCCGAGATCCTGCGCGACACCTCCGCCCGGCATGTGATCGGCTGTGTCACCTCGTGGAGCCGCAAGGAAGTGATCCCGGTTCTGGAAAAACTGGGCGGCACGCTCTGGTACACCGTGCCTTACGAAGGCTTCGAGGCCTCCGATCACGTCGTCTACACCCATGCCTGCCCGAACCAGCACCTTCTGCCGCTGCTGGATTGGGTGATGCCCGCGCATGGCAAGCGGGCTTACCTGACCGGGTCCAACTACATCTGGGGTTGGGAGATGAACCGCCTCGCGCGCGACATCGTGCAGACCTCGGGCGGGCAGGTTCTGGGCGAACGCTATCTGCCGATCGGCTCGACCGATGTCGCCCGGATGATCGAGGAGATCCGCGCCACAAGGCCGGATTTCATCCTGAATTCGCTGATCGGGCCTTCCTCCTATGAATTCATGCAGGCCTACCGCGCGCTCGGGGCCGAGGATGCGTCCTTCCTGCCGGGGCGCTGCCCGGTCCTGTCCTGCAACCTGACCGAGGCCGAACTGCCCGCGCTGGGCGAGCGGGCCGAGGGGCTGGTGGCGGCGGGACCCTATTTCCGCGGGCAGCAGGCCTGGCCCGGCGGCAGCTTCGGCTCTTCGCACGAGGCGGCGGCCTTCGTCGCGGTGCGCGAACTGGCAAGGCTTCTGTCGCGCCGGCCCGAGGCGCAGGGCCTGTCCGATCTGCTGGCGGGGACGGGCGGCATCATCGACCCCGACACCCATCACACCAGCCTGCCCGTGCTGATCGCGCGGGTCGAAGAGGGCGCCTTCCGGGTCATCCAGAACCGCGGTGCCGTGGCGGGCGATCCCTACCTGACGCGCGGCCGCGATCCCCAGGCGCCGGGCCTGCGGGTGGTGTCATGAAGCGCCCGGTCCGCATCCAGAACCTCGGCGGCGCGCAGGCGATCATCCTGCACCGTCCGCATCCGACCGTGCAGGCCCTGACCCGCCAGCTCAACGCCATCGGCCTTATGGTCACCCAGGTCTGGCCCGATCTGGACGCCAGCGCGCTCGGCGCCGATTTCGTCTTCTTCGACGCCGATATGGGCCATGACGGGCAATTCCCCTGGGCGCCCGGCGCCTCGCCCATTCCGATGATCGCGCTGATCGGGTCCGAGGCGCCGGGCCGCATCGAATGGTCGCTGGAGGCCGGGGCCCATGCCCAGATGCTCAAACCCGTCGGCGACAACGGGGCCTATGCGACACTACTGGTCGCCCGCGCCGCCTTTGACGCGCAGGCGGCGCTGAGTGTCGAGATCGCCGGCCTGCGCCGCAGGCTGGACGAGCGCCAGACCCTGGTGCGCGCCGTCACCCTTCTGGCCGCGCGCGGCGGCACCGAGGCCGAGGCCTATGACCGCCTGCGCCAGATGGCCATGGCCTGGCGCGTGACGCTGGAGGAAGCGGCGGCGCGGATCGTCGCTGCCGGAAAGGATCCCGATGGTTTCCGCAACCGTGGCTGAGCCCGCCCGCCCCGCAGGCCCGCTCCACCGCCTGATGCGGCGCAAGCTGGCGGTCCTTGGCCTTCTGGTCATCGCCCTGGTGATCGGCGGGGCGCTGGCCGCCCCATTCCTTGTGGCCCATGCCCCTGACGAGCAGATGTTCGACGGGCTGACGCTGGAAGGCGCGCCGATGCCGCCGGGGGGCGCCTTCCTCTTCGGCACCGACCTTCTGGGCCGCGATCTGTTTTCCCGCATCCTCTACGGCGCCCGCACTTCGCTGATCATCGGGGTGGTGGCCAATGGGCTTTCGCTGCTGATCGGCACCACCGTCGGCCTGCTGGCGGGCTATTTCCGCGGCTGGATCGGCGCGGTGCTGATGCGCTTCACCGACCTGATGATGGCCTTCCCGGCGCTTCTGCTGGCGATCTGCCTGGCGGCGATTTTCCAGCCCTCGCTCTGGATCGTCGCCATGGTGATCGCGCTGGTCAACTGGGTGCAGACGGCCCGGGTGATCTATACCGAGACCTCCTCCCTCGCGACGCGCGACTTCATCGCGGCCGAGCGGACGCTGGGCGCCTCGACCGGGCGCATCCTCTTCCGCCACATCCTGCCGCATCTGGTGCCGACGATCATCGTCTGGGGCACGCTGGGGATTTCGACCACCGTGCTTCTGGAGGCGACGCTGTCCTTCCTTGGCGTGGGGGTGCAGCCGCCGACGCCAAGCTGGGGCAATATCATCTTCGAGAACCAGACCTATTTCCAGTCCGCCCCTTGGCTGGTCTTCATCCCCGGCGCCGCGATCATCCTGCTGGCGCTGGCCTTCAACCTGGTCGGAGACGCGTTGCGCGATGTCCTTGACCCGACGCAACGGGGGCGCGGGTAGATGGCCAGCTATCTCCTCCGCCGCCTGATCCAATCGGCGCTGATCCTGTTGGGCGTGGCCTTCATCACCTTCTTCCTGCTTTACATCCTGCCCGCCGATCCGGTGCGCCAGATCGCGGGCCGCTCGGCCACGCCGGAAACCGTGGCCAACATCCGGCGCGAGCTGGGGCTGGACCAACCCTTCCTCGTGCAGTTCCTGCGCTACCTTGCGGGTCTGCTGCATGGCGATTTCGGGCGCAGCTACCTGCAGAAGACGCAAGTGGCAGAGCTGATCGCCGCGCGCCTGCCGGCCACGCTGCTGCTGATGGCGGCGGGGATCTGCTGCGAGCTGGTCCTGGGCCTGACCATGGGCATCGTGGCCGCGCTGACCAAGGGACGGCTGGCCGACCAGATGCTGATGATGACCTCTTTCGTCACAGTCTCTGCCCCGCAATTCGTGGTCAGCCTGCTACTGCTTTATGTCTTTGCGGTGCAGTTGAGCTGGTTTCCGGTCGGCGGCTACGGCACCTTCCGGCATCTGGTGCTGCCCGCCGTCACCCTGGGCATCCTCGGTTCCGGCTGGTACGCGCGGATGATGCGGTCTTCGATGGTCGAGGTGCTGGCCGCCGATTTCATCCGCACCGCCCGCGCCAAGGGCCTGACCCGCGCCCGCGTCGTGCTGCGCCATGCCCTGCCCAATGCGATCCTGCCGGTGATCGCGATGATCGGCATCGACATCGGGGTCTTCATGGGCGGCGTGGTCGTGGTGGAAAGCGTCTTCGCCTGGCCCGGCATCGGGCAGCTGGCCTGGCAGGCGATCCAGCGCATCGACATTCCGATCATCATGGCGGTGACGCTCGTCTCTGCCGTGGCCATCGTGCTGGGCAACCTTCTGGCCGACCTCATCACGCCCTTCATCGACCCCAGAATCAAAATTCGCTGATCAAAATCCGATAAAACCAACAGGAGAGACCATGAAAAACCTGCTCGCCTCCACCGCCCTCGTGCTGGCCTGTGCCATGCCCGCGCTGGCGCAAGACTACACGCCCGACCCCGCCGCCAAACAGGGGGGCGAGATCACCGTCACCTATCACGACGACGTGGCCACGCTGGACCCGGCGATCGGCTATGACTGGCAGAACTGGTCGATGATCAAGTCGCTGTTCGATGGCCTCATGGATTACGTCCCCGGCACCACCACGCTGCGCCCGGGTCTGGCCGAAAGCTATGACGTCTCGGCCGATGGCATGACCTTCACCTTCCACCTGCGCAAGGGCGTCAAGTTCACCAACGGGCGCGAGATGACGGCCGATGACGTGAAATACTCGCTGGACCGTGTGACCAACCCCAAGACGCAATCCCCCGGCGCGGGCTTCTTCGCCTCGATCCTCGGTTACGAGAAGATGGCGGATGGTTCGGCCACCGGGCTCGAAGGCGTCAAGGTGGTGGACCCGCTGACCGTGGCCATCACGCTGAACCGCCCCGATGCGACCTTCTTGCAGGTCATGGCGTTGAACTTCAGCTATATCGTGCCGAAAGAGGCGGTGGAGGCTTCGGGCGCCGATTTCGGCAAGCATCCGGTCGGCACCGGGGCCTTCAAGATGACCGACTGGACCCTGGGGCAAAGCATCACCTTTGAACGCAACGCCGATTACTGGCGCAAGGGCGAGCCCTATCTGGACAAGATCACCTTCCAAGTCGGGCAAGAGCCGGTCGTGGCCCTCTTGCGCCTGCAAAAGGGCGAGATCGACATTCCCGGCGATGGCATCCCGCCCGCCAAGTTCACCGAAGTCATGGCCGACCCGGCCCAGGCGGCGCTGGTCGTCAGCCAGGCCAGTTTGCAAACGGGCTATGTCACGCTGAACCTCAACGTCGCGCCCTTCGACAAGCTGGAGGTGCGCGAGGCGCTCAACATGGCGATCAACAAGGAGCGGATCACCCAGATCATCAATGGCCGCGCCAAGCCGACCGGGCAGGTTCTGCCGCCCGGGATGCCGGGCTATGACCCGGATTTCAGGGGCTTCGCCTATGACCCCGAGGCGGCCAAGGCGCTTCTGGCCAAGGCCGGCTTCCCGGATGGGTTCGAGACCGAGCTTTTCGTCTACAACACCGACCCCAACCCGCGGATCGCGCAAGCCATCCAGCAGGATCTGTCCAAGATCGGCGTGAAGGCTGCGATCCAGTCGCTCGCCCAGGCCAATGTGATCCAGGCGGGGGGCGAGCCGACTTCGGCCCCGATGATCTGGTCCGGTGGCATGGCCTGGGCGGCGGACTTCCCCGACCCTTCGGACTTCTACGGCCCGATCCTGTCCTGCCAGTCGGGCGGTCCGGGCGGCTGGAACTGGGCGCATTACTGCAACAAGGACCTGGATGCCCTGGCGACCAAGGCCGATGCGATGACCGCCCCCGATCAGGCCGAGGCGCGGATGAAGGCCTGGTCCGGCATCATGGCCAAGGTCATGGCCGATGCGCCCTGGATTCCGGTGTTCAACGAAAGCCGCTATACGATGCACGCGCCGCGTCTCGGCGGCGCCAATGCGCTTTACGCCGATCCGGTTTCCACGCCGATCAACTTCGACTATATCTATGTGAAGTGAGCCATCATGTGCAAAGCCTGCAACTACACGATCCACGGGGCGCAGCATCACTTCGGCTGGGACAATTCTTTTGCCCCGGCCGCGCGGGTGGAACCCGGCGCCACGATCCTGTTCCACTGCAATGACAGTTCTGCGGGCCAGCTTGGCCCGCAATCGACCGTGGCCGATGTCAGCGCGCTGGACTTTGGCAAGATCAACCCGGTCTCCGGCCCGATCTTTGTCGAAGGGGCGGAACCCGGCGACGTGCTGAAAGTCACCATCGACAGCTTTGCCCCCCGGGTCTTCGAGGGGCGCGGCTTTGGCTGGACGGCGAATATCCCCGGCTTTGGCCTGCTGGCCGATCAGTTCACCGACCCGGCCCTGCATGTCTGGAGCTATGATCCCGGCCAGATGGGCCCGGCGCTGTATGGGCGCGAGGCGCGGGTGCCCTTGAAGCCCTTCGCCGGCACCATCGGCAATGCCCTGGCCGAACCCGGCCTGCATTCGGTCGTGCCGCCCCGGCGGGTTGGCGGCAACCTCGACATCCGTGATCTGAACGCCGGAACCACGCTTTACCTGCCGGTCGAGGTGGCGGGCGCCCTCTTCAGCGTGGGTGACACCCATGCCGCGCAGGGCGATGGCGAGGTCTGCGGCACGGCCATCGAAAGCCCGATGGATGTGGTTCTGACGCTGGATCTGGTGAAGAACTACCCGCTCAAGACCCCGCGCTTCACCACGCCCGGCCCGGTCACCCGGCATCTGGACGCCAAGGGATACGAGGTCACCACTGGCATCGGCCCCGACCTGATGGCGGCCTCGCGCGATGCGGTGGCGGGCATGGTGGATTTCCTCTGCGCCTCGCGGGGGATGGCGGCGGTGGAGGCCTATATGCTGGTCTCGACCTGCGGCGATCTGCGGATCTCCGAGATCGTCGACATGCCGAACTGGGTGGTCTCTTTCTACTTCCCGCGCTGCGTTTTCGAATGAGCGTTCTTGAACCCATCTCCGGGGCCGCGCTGGCCCCGGAGCTTCCGGTGCTGACGGTGCAGAACCTGAGCGTTTCGGTGGCCACCGAGGCCGGGGCAAAGCCGCTGGTCCGCGATCTGTCCTTTGCGCTGCACAAGGGCCAGACCCTTGCGATTGCGGGGGAAAGCGGGTCGGGCAAGTCGATCACCTCCTTGGCGATCATGGGGCTTTTGCCGCCCCATGTCGCGGTCAGCGGCGGTGCGGTGCGTCTGGGTGCCACCGATCTGACAACGCTGCCCGAACACCAGATGCGCGCCTGCCGGGGCGACCGCATCGCGATGATCTTTCAGGAGCCGATGACCTCGCTCAACCCGGTGATGACGGTGGGCGATCAGGTGATCGAGGCGATCCGCGCCCATGCGCCCGTCTCCCGCCCCGCGGCACGCCTGCGCGCGCTTGAGGCTTTGCGCGCCGTCCGCCTGTCGCAGCCCGAACGCCGCATGACCCAGTTCCCGCATGAATTGTCGGGCGGCATGCGGCAGCGCGTGATGATCGCGATGGCGCTGGCGCTGCGGCCAGAGGTTCTGATCGCGGATGAGCCCACCACCGCGCTGGATGTCACCGTGCAGCGCGAGGTTCTGGACCTGCTGCGCGATCTGCAAAAGGAGCTTGGCACCGCGATCATCCTCATCACCCATGACATGGGCGTGGTGGCCGAAATGGCCGACCGGGTGATCGTGATGCAGAACGGCGCGATGGTGGAAGAGGCCGCGACCGCCGATCTGTTCCACCAGCCGCGCGCTTCCTATACGCAAAGCCTTCTGGCCGCTGTGCCGCGCCTTGGCAGCGCCCCGGCCCGGCCCGAACCGCAGGGCGAGGTCGTGGCGCGGCTGACCGATGTCTCGGTCCGCTTTCCCCTGCGCGGCGGGCTTCTGGGGCGGATCACCCATCAGGTCCATGCGGTCGAAGAGGTCAGCCTGAGCATCCGCAAGGGCGAGACCTTTGCGCTGGTCGGCGAATCCGGTTGCGGCAAGTCGACGATCGCCAAGGCCATCGTCGGCCTCGTGCTGCATCAGGGCCGGATCGAGGTCGGCGGGCTGGCGCTGTCCGATCTTGATACGGCGGGAAAGAAGGCGCTGCGGCGGCAGGTGCAGATGGTGTTTCAGGACCCCGCCGCCGCGCTCGACCCCCGGATGCGGGTGGCCGATCTGGTCGCCGAACCCCTGCTGATCCACGGCATCGGCGATGCCACCACGCGGCGCGCCAAAGCGGCGGAGCTTTTCGCCCGGGTCGGCCTGTCACCCGACCAGCTGGACCGCTACCCGCATGAATTTTCCGGCGGGCAGCGCCAGCGCATCTGCATCGCCCGCGCCCTGGCGCTGAACCCGCAGCTGGTGATTGCTGATGAAAGCGTCTCGGCGCTGGATGTTTCGGTGCAGGCCCGCGTGCTCGACCTTCTGCGCGCCCTGCAGCAGGAGTTCGGCATCGCCTATCTCTTCATCAGCCATGACATGGCGGTGGTCGAGAATATCTCCGACCGGGTCGCGGTGATGTATCTGGGCCAGATCGTCGAGACGGGCAGCCGGGCGCAGGTCTTCAGCAATCCGCAGCACCCCTATACGCAGCGCCTGATCGCTGCGGTGCCGGTGCCCGACCCTGCCCATGTCCGCCCGCCCGTGCCGCGTCTGGCGGGCGAGGTGCCAAGCCCGGTGCATCCGCTGGGGCAGGGGCCGGCGCGCCTGGCCTTGACCGATATCGGCGGCGGGCACCTGGTCGCGCTATAGGTTCTCGGCGATCAGAATCTCGATCCGGATCTTTTCCTGGCTGGCCAGAACCTCGCGCCGGTCGCAGCGGGCGCGCAGGATGCGGATGGCGCTGCGCACCAGATGGCCGGAATCCTGGGTGATCAGTGCGTCGATCCGGCGCGACAGGAGCGCGGCCTCGGTGAACTGGGTGCGTTCATGGGCGATGATCACCGGACGGCTGCTGTGCGGGATCTGGGTCACCGTCTCCAAGGGCAGGCGGGCTTCGGAGCTGAGGATGTAGATGCCCGCAATCTCGGGGCTGCGGGCGAAGGTGTTGCGCAGGATGCGGTCGGTCCGCTCCCCCTCGCCATGGGTTTCCAGCGAGGGCAGCACGGTCAGATGCGGGTAATCGGCGTTGATCACCTCGTCAAAGCCCAGGCGCCGTTCCAGACTGTCGCGCGCATGCATGGTTTCGGCCACGACGAGGATCTTGCCCGGCGCAGGGCCGGAAAACCGCCCCATCAGGCGGCCTGCGGTGGCCCCGGCGGCATGGTTGTCGATGCCGACGAAATCCTCATCCGCGGTGATCTGGCCCGAGATGAAGGAGACCGCCTCGATCCCGCGTTGGCCCAGCCGCGCCTTGGCGTCGCGGACCTGCGGCGATTCGGGGGCCATGATCGCGACACCGTCCAGCGCCTCGGCGCTCAAGCCTTCCAGAAAGTTGGCAATCTGGTGCGGGTCGCTTTCGTGGATCTGCACCACCTCGGCGCGCATCGCCTCGCCGGCGAAGGCGAAATTGGCCTCGTCGATGCGGTCGATCAGGGCGGACAGGAACTGATCGCCGGTGCGCGGCAAGAGGAAGAGGAAGCGATAGCTTTTCGACCGGGCAAGGTTGGCGGCAGAAAGGTTGCGGATAAAGCCAATCTTCTCAATGGCCTCGGTCACCCGTTTGACCGTATCCTCGCGCACCCCGGTCCGGTCGTTGAGCACCCGGTCCACGGTCGCAAGGCTTACCCCTGCCGCTTTGGCCAGATCCTTCGTCGTCGGTCGCATGCCACTCCCCTTTGCCCTCTTCTCCCCGAAATCGGCGGGGCTGGCAACAGATTTGAGGTGCGTACCTCAAAAATCTCTTGCCATGAGGTGCGTACCTCATCTACCGTCTGAAAGGGCAAAGAGTCGCGGCGAGGAGGCCGGGGCCTTGAACCGGGAGGAATCAAAAATGAAAGCGAGACTGTTGATCACGTCGGCGGCCGTGGCGGTCGCTGCATCCATGAGCACGGCCAAGGCCGAGGATCTGACCCTGTGCTGGGCAGCCTGGGACCCGGCCAACGCCCTGGTCGAACTGAGCAAGGACTACGAGGCGCAATCCGGCAACAAGATGCACTTCGAATTCGTGCCCTGGACCAGCTTTGCCGACCGTTTCCTGAACGAGCTGAACTCGGGCGGGAAGCTGTGCGACCTGATGATCGGCGACAGCCAGTGGATCGGGGGCGCGGCCGAAAACAACCAATATGTGAAGCTGAACGACTTCTTCGACGCCAATGGCATCAAGATGGACGATTTCATCCCCGCCACCGTGGTGGGCTATGCCGAATGGCCGAAGAACACGCCGAACTACTGGGCGCTGCCGGCCTTCGGCGACGTGGTGGGCTGGACCTACCGCAAGGACTGGTTCGCCGAACCGAAGAACCAGGCCGATTTCAAGGCCAAGTATGGCCGCGACCTCGCCGTGCCGAAGACCTTTGCCGAGCTGAAGGACATCGCAGATTTCTTCACCGGGCGCGAGGAAGACGGCAAGAAGGTCTATGGTGCCTATATCTACTCCGAACGCGGCTCCGAAGGCATCACGATGGGGGCGATGGATGTCCTTTATTCCTTCGGTTTCAAGTATGACAACCCCGACAAGCCCTATGACATGGAAGGCTTCGTCAACTCCGACAAGTCCGTGAAGGGGCTGGAGTTCTACAAGGCGCTTTACGATTGCTGCCAGCCGCCCGGCATGTCGAATGCCTATATGGGCGAGGGCGTCGATGCCTATAAATCCGGTCAGGTCGCGATGGCGATGAACTTTGCCTTCACCTGGCCCGGCTTCAACACCGATCCCAATGTCGGCGGCGACAAGACCGGCTATTTCGCCAACCCGGCCGGCCCGGATGGCGACCAGTTCGCCCAACTCGGCGGGCAGGGCATCTCGGTCGTGGCGACCTCCGAGAAGAAGGACGCCGCGCTGTCCTATATCAAGTGGTTCGCGCAGAAGGACGTGCAGGCCAAGTGGTGGAAGCTCGGCGGCTATTCGGCGCTGAAGGCCGTGGTGGAAGACCCGGGCTTTGCCACCTCGCAGCCCTATGCGCAGACCTTCCTCGACTCGATGGCGATCGTGAAGGACTTCTGGGCCGAGCCCAGCTATGCGACGCTGATGCAGGCCTCGCAGAAATACTTCCATGACTATGTCGTGGCCGGCCATGGCACCGCCAAAGAGGCGCTCGATGGCATCGTCAAGGAATGGCACGCCACCTTCGAAGAAGAAGGCAAATACTGACCCCGGATTTGCCCGTCCTCCTACCCCACGGGCAATCTGCGCGAGGCTCTTGAGGGCCAGTCGGGCCTCGCGCATCCTTCCCTTGTCGAATCCGCCCTCTGGAACCCCCATCATGTCCGAAAACATGGCTGATCGCATTGCCGAGGCCACACCGTCCCGGCTTGCCCACAAGGTCCGGGGCCTGTCTGACCGGGCCATCGCCTGGGTCTTCGTCGCCCCCACGATCTTCCTCTTGCTCGCCGTCAACATCTTTCCTCTGATCTGGACGATCAGGCTGAGCCTGACCGATTTCCGCACCAACCGGCCGAACAACCCGGTGCATTTCATCGGCATCGAGAATTACCGCAAGATCCTGACCAATCCCGACACCTGGGCCTCATTGCAGGCCACGGCGCATTTCCTGATCTGGACCATCCTGTTGCAGGTGGTGATCGGATTCACCCTGGCTTACCTGATCAACAAGAAATTCCGCGGCAACGACCTCTGGACCACGCTGATCGTGCTGCCGATGATGCTGTCGCCCGCCGTGGTCGGCAACTTCTGGACCTTTCTCTACCAACCGCAGATCGGCCTCTTCAACTATGTCGTGGCCTTCTTCACCGGGGCCGACCCCTCCAGCTTTTCGATGATCGGCGAGGTGCCATTGGCGCCCTGGGCCATCGTCATCGTGGACACCTGGATGTGGACGCCCTTCGTCATGCTGATCTGCCTTGCGGGCCTGCGGAGCATCCCGCCCAGCATCTACGAGGCGGCCGAATGTGACCGCGCCTCGAAATGGCGGCAGTTCTGGACCATCACCATTCCGATGGTCCTGCCCTTCCTGATGCTCGCCGTCCTGTTCCGCGGCATCGAGAATTTCAAGATGTTCGACCTCGTCGTGCAGCTGACCGGCGGCGGCCCCGGGGCCACCACGCAGCTGACCTCGATCGACCTCAAGCGCGAGGCGTTTGAGAAATGGCGGACCGGCTATGCCTCGGCCTATGCGGTGATCCTGTTCGTGACGGTCTTCGGCCTCGCCTCGATCTACGTGAAGGCCTTGAACAAGGTGAAAGACAGATGAGCTTTTCCATCACCGAACCCTCCAGCCGGCAAAAGTGGATCGCGGGCAGCCTGGTCATCCTTTATGCCGTCGTCACCCTCTTGCCCCTGGTCTGGATCATCGCCACCGGCTTCAAATCGCCCTCGGATTCCATCGCCTACCCGCCCAAGGTGTTCTTCTCGCCGACGCTGGAGGGTTATGTGAACCTCTTCACCTCGCGCAGCCGGGTGACGCCGGAGGATCTGGCCGCCCTCGGGCCGCCCACCACCTGGTACGATACGATCGTTCGGAAATACGACATGGTGATCACCGGGCCGAGCCGATACGGCCAGCGCTTCCTGAACTCGGTCATCATCGGCTTTGGTTCGACCTTCCTGAGCGTCTTTCTCGGCACCATCGCCGCCTATGCCTTCAGCCGCTTCAAGGTGCCGCTCAAGGACGACCTGCTGTTCTTCATCCTCTCGACCCGGATGATGCCGCCCATCGCCGTCGCCATCCCGATTTTCCTGATGTACCGGGAGCTTGGGCTGAACGACACGCATCTGGGCATGATCTTCCTTTATACGGCGGTGAACCTGTCGCTGTCGGTCTGGCTCTTGAAAGGTTTCATCGACGAGATCCCGATCGAGTATGAAGAGGCCGCCCTGATCGACGGCTACACGCGGTTTCAGGCCTTCTACAAGGTCGTGCTGCCGCAGGCCGCCACCGGCATCGCCTCCACCGCGATCTTCTGCCTGATCTTCGCCTGGAACGAATATGCCTTCGCGGTCCTTCTGACGAGCGGAGAGGCGCAGACCGCGCCGCCCTTCATCCCCACGATCATCGGCACCGGCGGCAAGGACTGGCCCGCCGTGGCGGCAGGGGCGACCCTGTTCCTGCTGCCGATCATGATCTTCACCATCATGTTGCGCAAACACCTGCTGCGCGGCATCACCTTCGGAGCGGTTCGCAAATGAGCGCCTTTCTGACCGGCCTTCTGCACCTGCGCCGCGGCCCCTGGGAGATGCTGGCGACCATCCTGATCGCCCTCGGCGTCGTCATGCTGATGCAGCCCTTCGCCCTGGTGCTTTTCACCTATTCCTTCCTCGTCACCTTGGTGGGCACCGTCATGTTCATCATCGTCAGCCATTTCCCGGAGTAAGCGGTGGCCCAGATCGTCATCAAGAACATCCGCAAGGAATTCGGCGCCTTCACGGCGGTGCAATCCTCTTCCTTCACCATCGAGGACGGCGAATTCTTCATGCTGCTGGGGCCTTCCGGCTGCGGCAAGACCACCACCCTGCGCATGATCGCAGGCCTTGAACTGCCCACGTCAGGCGAGATCTACATCAACGGCGAGGAAGTCAGCCAAAAGCCCGCAAGCCAGCGCGACATTGCCTTCGTCTTCCAGATGTTCGCCCTCTATCCCCATATGAATGTAAGGAAAAACATCTCTTACCCCCTGGTCAGCCAGGGCATGCCCAAGGCGCAGGTCAAGGCCAAAGTGGAGGAGGTCGCCCGCATCCTCGGCATCGAGGCGCTGCTCGATCGCCCGGTCGGCGGCCTGTCGGGCGGCGACCGTCAGCGCGTGGCGCTTGGCCGTGCCATCGTGCGCAATCCCGCCTGCTTCCTGATGGACGAACCTTTGGGCGCGCTTGATGCCGAGTTCCGCGAGCATATGGCCGAGGAGCTGCGCGCCCTGCATGACCGGATGCACGCGACCACGGTCTATGTGACCCATGACCAGCTGGAAGCCATGCAGATGGGCGACAAGATCGTCGTGATGAACCACGGCGTCGTCGAACAATTCGGCCGCCCGCAAGAGATCTACGACTGGCCCGCCACCACCTTCGTCGCCAACTTCATCGGCTCGCCGCCGATGAACTTCCTGCGCTTTGGCGGCATGGTCGGGCATGGCGCGACCTCGGTCAGCCTTGCGGGGAACGAGGTGGCGATCCCCCAGATGCTCGGCGGGGCCAGCGGTGCGCTGATCCTCGGCGTGCGGCCCGAGAATGTGCATCTGGAGGATGGCGGGCCGATCCGGGGCCGGATTCTCGCCAGCGAATATCTCGGCACCACGCAGATCGTGACGCTGGAAACCGAGCACGGCACGGTCAAGGCGCGGATCGGTTCCGAAACGCCGGTTCGGATTGGCGATACGACCGGCCTTCGGCTGGATGCGCGCACCATCACCATGTTCGACCCCGAGGGCCGCGCCCTCCTGTCCACCGCAAACCAGAGGGTGCTGCACCATGGCTGAGGTGATCCTGCAAAACGTCTCCAAATCCTTCGGCAGCCAGATCGCCCTGGCCGATGTGTCGATGACGATCCCCAGCGGTTCCTTCGTCGTGCTGCTGGGCCCGACCGGCGCGGGCAAGACCACGATGCTGCGGATGACCTCGGGCCTCGACAAGCCCGACAGTGGTGCTGTCTTCATCGGTGGCAGGCCGATGGCGGGCCTGACCCCGGCGCAGCGCAATGTGGCGATGGTCTTCCAGCAATACTCACTTTACCCGCATCTGACGGTGCGCGAGAACATGGAATTTCCGCTGAAATCGCCCCTCTTGAAGACCCCCAAGGCCGAGATTGCCCGCAAGGTGGCTGAAGTCGCCGATATCCTGCAAATCTCGCACAAGCTGGACAACAAGGCCACGGCCCTGTCGGGGGGCGAGATGCAGCGCGTCTCGATCGGGCGCGCCCTCGTGCGCAATCCTTCGGTCTATCTGATGGATGAACCTCTCAGCTCCCTTGACGCCAAGCTGCGCGCCGATCTGCGGGTGGAGCTGAAGAACATCCAGGCCAATCTGGGCGCCACCTTCCTGTATGTCACCCATGACCAGATCGAGGCGATGACCATGGCCACCCATGTCGGCGTGCTGGATCATGGGCGTCTGGTGCAGTTCGGCACCCCGCGCGAGATTTACGAACAACCGGTCAGCATCTATGCCGCAAGCCGCCTCGGCCAACCGCGCATCAACATCCTGCCGGCCGATCTTTTCGGTAGCGCCCCCTCGGGTGCCACCTATATCGGCCTGCGCCCCGAACAGATCCATCAGGGCGCGGGGCAGGACAGCCTTGTCAAACGGGTGGAGCATCTGGGCGACCAGACCCGCCTGCATCTGACCTTCAAGACCCATGACCTGATCACGGTGACCCATGCCCACACGCCCCTGCGTGCCGGCGACATCGTGAAGATCCAGCCGGAGCGGCCATTCTATTTCGACGCCACCGGCGCACGCATTGCCTGAGGGAGGACCACATGACTCAATTCATGAACAAACGTGAGAATATCGTCACCGAGGCGATTGACGGGGTGATCATGGCCTCCGGCGGCAAGCTGGCGCGGCTGGATGGCTTTCCGCATATCCGCGTCGTGGTGCGGGCCGATTGGGACAAGTCGCGGGTGGCGCTGGTCTCCGGCGGCGGCTCGGGGCACGAACCGGCCCATGCGGGCTTTGTCGGGCCGGGGATGCTGACGGCGGCGGTCTGCGGTGATGTCTTCGCCTCGCCCTCGGTCGATGCGGTGCTGGCGGGCATCCTTGCCATCACCGGGCCTGCGGGTTGCCTGTTGATCGTCAAGAACTACACCGGCGACCGGCTGAACTTTGGCCTCGCGGCCGAGCGGGCGCGCGCCTTTGGCCGCAAGGTCAGCATGGTGATCGTCGATGACGACATCGCCCTGCCGGATCTGCCGCAGGCGCGCGGCGTGGCGGGGACGCTGTTCGTCCACAAGATCGCCGGTCATCTGGCCGAATCCGGCGCCGACCTCGCCGCGGTGACCGAGGCGGCGGAGCGGGTGATCGCCGGCACCAAATCCATCGGCATGTCGCTTGATACCTGCACCGTGCCGGGTTCCGCCAAGGAAAGCCGCATAGCGCCCGGCATGGCCGAACTGGGCCTTGGCATCCATGGCGAGCCGGGGGTGGAGCAGGTCAGCTTCTTTGGCGCCGAACAGGCCGTGGCGGCGATGGTCGACAAGCTGGCCCCGGCGATGGGCGCGGGGCCGCATGTGGCGCTTTTGAACAACCTCGGCGGCACTTCGGTGCTGGAAATGTCGGTGCTGGCCTATGAACTGGCGCGGTCCAGGATCGCGTCGCAGATCCGGCTGATGGTCGGGCCTGCGGCGATCATGACCTCGCTCGACATGCGGGGCGTGTCGATCTCGGTCTATCCGCTGACGCCGCAGGATGAGGTGGCCCTGCAGGCCGCAACGCCGCTGGCCGCCTGGCCCGGCTGTCATGCGATGACCGAGCCCACCGTCCTTGCCCTGCCCGATGGGCTGACGCCGATCCGGCCGATCCCCTCGGCCCATGCGGCGACGCGGGCCTTCCTGACCCGTTGCTGCGAGGTGCTGATCGGGATGGAGGCGGATCTGAACGCGCTGGATGCGAAGTCCGGCGATGGCGATACCGGCTCGACCCTCGCCGGGGCGGCGCGGGCCCTGATCGGGGCGATGGATCATCTGCCGCTGGCCGACCATACCCAGCTCTACCGCGCCATCGGGCTGGAGCTGAGCCAGACCATGGGCGGATCTTCCGGCGTGCTTCTGGCGATTTTCTTTGCGGCGGCGGGGGATGCGGCTTCCAGCGGGCTGACCATGCGCGACGCTTTGCGCGCCGGGCTGGACCGGATGCAGGAGATCGGCGGCGCAAGGCTCGGCGACCGCACGATGATCGACGCGCTGCAACCCGCACTTGAGGCGCTGGACCAGGGTCTGCCCGCAGCCACCGCTGCGGCGCGCAAGGGGGCGGATCACACGGCCACCCTGCGCAAGGCCAAGGCCGGGCGGGCGGCTTACGTCAACGCGGGCAACCTTGAAGGCCATGTCGATCCCGGCGCCGAAGCGGTGGCGCGGCTGTTCGAGGCCCTCTCGACCTGATGCCAAAGGCCCCGGGCACTGCCGCGGGGCCTTTGCAATTTCGGGGTAAGAATCGAAACCTCAGGCCGCCGCGTAATCGGTATAGCCCACCGGACCGGGGGTATAGAAGGTCTCGGCATTCGGGGCGGCGAGCGGCGTGCCCGCCTTCAGCCGGTCAACGAGGTCCGGATTGGCGATGAAGGCGCGGCCGATGCCGACCAGATCGGTCTTGCCAGCCTCCACCGCCGCCTGACCCGAGGCGAGATCGAAGCTGCCGCCCACGAAGAAGGTGCGCGTCCAGGTGGCGTGCAGGGCGGCAAGGAAATCGGCCGGGATCGGCGGGTTGCCCATCGCGGCATGGTCGACGACATGCAGATAGACCAGACCGATGGCATCCAGCGCCTTGGAGAGGGCAAGATATGTCTCGTCCAGCTCGGCATAGGGCGACATGCCCGAGGCCATGCCATAGGGCGAAAGCCGGATGCCGACCTTTTCGGCGCCGATGGCCGCGGCGACGTCCTGCGCCACTTCGACGACGAACTTGATCCGGTTGGCGACCGAGCCGCCATAGCCATCGGTCCGCTGGTTGGTATGCGGGCTGAGGAATTGCTCCAGAAGGTAGCCATTGGCGCCGTGCAGCTCGATCCCGTCAAAGCCCGCGGCCACCGCGTTCTTCGCACCGGTGACGAACTCGGCCTTGGCCTGGGCGATGTCGGCGGCGGTCATCTCGACCGGCACCGGATAGTCCTGCATGCCCTGTGCGTCGGTGTACATCTGGCCGGCCAGCGCCACCGCGCTCGGCGCCAGGACGCGGGCGCCTGCGGGCATGTTGGCCGGATGGCTCACGCGGCCGGTGTGCATCACCTGGGCGAAGATCGTGCCGCCCTTGGCCTTGACGGCAGAGGTCACGGCGGCCCAGCCGGCGATCTGCGCCGGGGTCCAGAGGCCGGGCTGGCGGGCATAGCCGCGCCCGTTCGGCGCGGGCGAAATCCCCTCGGTCACGATCAGCCCGGCCGAGGCGCGCTGGCCGTAATAGGTCGCCATGATCGCGGTCGGCACGCCATCGGCATCGGCGCGGCAGCGGGTCATCGGGTTCATGACAAACCGGTTGGCCAGTTTGTGCGGGCCCATCGCATAGGGTTCGAAGACAGAGATCGTCGGCATGTGGTTTCCCTTTTCAACGCATTCCGCGCCATCAGTGGAAGACCGGATGCGCCGCGACAATGGCCCCGGGCGGCGTCAGCCCTGTGCAGCGCCGCACCGAGAGCGGGCTTGAAATCGCCCCGCAGGACCCCCATTTAGCGCCGTTCGCCCGGGCCCCCGCGGTTTCGGGCATGCCAATCCCTGCGCGGCACGCGTTCTGGATGCAGCAGAAGGCTTGCACCTTTGGTTTCTTGGGTCTATCGGCTGATGCGTCCCCTTATATCGGTTTTTCGCCCATGAAGTTTCTCGACCTCACCAAAGTATTCATCCGCTCCGGCGGCGGCGGTGCGGGCTGCGTGTCCTTCCGGCGTGACAAATATGTGGAATTCGGCGGCCCGGATGGCGGCGACGGCGGCCATGGCGGCTCGGTCTGGGCCGAGGCGGTGGAGGGGCTGAACACCCTGATCGACTACCGCTACCAGCAGCATTTCTTCGCCAAGTCCGGCCAGCCCGGCATGGGCAGCCAGAAGACCGGCAAGACCGGCGAAGACATCGTGATGCGCGTGCCGCTCGGCACCGAGATCCTCGACGAGGATGAAGAGACGGTACTGGCCGACCTGACCGTGCCCGGCCAGAGAGTCTGTCTGGCCGAGGGCGGCAATGGCGGCTGGGGCAACCTGCGCTTCAAATCCTCGACCAACCGGGCGCCAGCCCGCGCCAACCCAGGTCAGGAAGGCGTCGAGCGGACCATCTGGCTGCGGCTGAAGCTGATCGCGGATGCGGGTCTGCTCGGTCTGCCCAATGCCGGCAAGTCGACCTTCCTTGCCGCCGTCTCGAACGCCCGGCCGAAGATCGCGGATTATCCTTTCACCACGCTGGTGCCGAACCTTGGCGTCGTGGGCGTGGATGGCAGCGAATTCGTCATGGCCGATATCCCCGGCCTGATCGAGGGCGCCTCGGAGGGTCGCGGCCTTGGCATGCAGTTCCTCGCCCATGTCGAACGCTGCAAGGTGCTGCTGCATCTGGTCGATGGCACCTCTTCCACCATCACCAAGGATTACCGCACGATCGTTCACGAGCTGGAGGCCTATTCCGAAGTCCTCGGCGACAAGCCGCGGATTCTGGCGCTGAACAAGGTCGATGCGATGGATGCCAAGCAGATCAGCGACCGCCGCCGCGCCCTTGAAAAGGCCAGCGGCGGCGAGGTGCATGTCATCTCGGGCGTCGCGGGCCGGGGCCTGCAGGACGTGCTGCGCGAGATCCATGCCCGCATCAAGGCGGGCAATGCCAAACCCGAAGAGGTGACGCCGTGGCGGCCCTGAGCCATATTGCTGCCCCCGATATCAGGACGGCCCGCCGTCTGGTGGTGAAGATCGGCTCCGCCCTTCTGGTGGATGCGAACGGCTTGCGGCAGGGCTGGCTTTCCGCGCTGGCGATGGATGTGGCCGAGGCCAAGGTGCGCGGCACGCAGGTGGTGCTGGTCTCCTCCGGCTCGATCGCGCTGGGGCGCAAGGTGCTGGGGCTCGGCACCGGGCCCCTGACGCTGGAACAGTCGCAGGCTGCGGCGGCGGTCGGGCAGATCCGGCTGGCCCGCGCCTATGAGGAGGTGCTGGCGCCGCATGGCATCATCACCGGCCAGGTTCTGGTGACGCTGGAAGACACCGAGGACCGCCGCCGCTATCTGAACTCGCGCGCGACGATGGAGACCTTGCTGGGCCTTGGCGTCGTGCCGATCGTCAATGAAAACGACACCGTGGCGACCGACGAGATCCGCTTTGGCGACAACGACCGGCTGGCCGCGCAGATCGCGGTGACGGCGGGGGCGGATATGCTGATCCTGCTGTCGGACGTCGACGGCTTCTATTCCGCCAACCCGAAGGAAGACCCGACGGCGCAGCGCTTTGATCTGGTCCAGAAGATCACGCCGGAAATCGAGGCGATGGCGGGCGACCCGATTTCCGGCCTGTCGAAGGGGGGCATGAAGACCAAGCTTCTGGCCGCCAAGACCGCGGTGGCGGGGGGTTGTGCCATGGCGATCATGGAGGGTTCGACCCTGCGGCCGCTCTCGGCGCTGGCCAATGGTGCCAACCGGACCTGGTTCGTGGCGATCAGCGACCCGCAGGCGGCGCGCAAACGCTGGATCAATGCGATGAAACCGCGCGGCGAGCTGATGCTGGACGCCGGGGCGGTGAAGGCGATGGCCCAAGGCAAGAGCCTTTTGCCCGCCGGCGTGACCGCGGTCACCGGCAGCTTCGGCCGCGGCGACCCGGTGGCGATCGTCTCGCCGGAGGGGGTTGTGCTGGGCAAGGGGCTGGTGCGCTATACCGCCGTCGAGGCCAAGGCGATCGCCGGGCACCGCTCGGGCGATATCGAGGCTATTCTGGGCTATCAGGGTCGCGCGGCCCTGGTGCATCGTGACGATATGGTGATCTGATCCCCAGCGCCGGGGGCTTCACGCCCCCGGACCCCCGTGGGATATTTGGGTCTGAATGAAGGGGTGAAGGATGGACGGGCAGTTCTCCGATCTGATGGATGACATTGGCCGCAAGGCGCGGGCGGCTTCGGCGGAGCTGGCTTATGCCAGCCAGGAGCGCAAATACGCGGCGCTGGTCAGCGCGGCGCATTTCGTCTGGGAAAGCCGGCAGGCGATTCTGGACGCCAATGACGAGGATATGGCTTACGGCGCGGCCAAGGGGCTGAGCCCGGCGATGATGGACCGCTTGCGGCTGGACGATCACCGCCTGCACGGCATCGTCGACGCGCTGCGCGCCGTGGCCGAACAGCGCGATCCGGTGGGACGGGTTCTGGCCGAGTGGGACCGCCCGAACGGGTTGCACATCCAGCGGGTTGCGACGCCTTTGGGCGTGATCGGCGTCATCTACGAAAGCCGGCCCAACGTGACGGCGGATGCCGGGGCGCTGTGCCTGAAGGCCGGCAATGCCGTGATCCTGCGCGGCGGGTCGGAGAGTTTCCATTCCTCCGCCGCCATCCATGACTGCATGGTGCGCGGCCTGCGCGAGGCGCGGCTGCCCGAGGCGGCGATCCAGCTCGTGCCGACGCGCGACCGCGAGATGGTCTCGGCCATGCTGACGGCGACCAACTATATCGACGTGATCGTGCCGCGCGGCGGCAAGGGGCTGGTGGGCCTGGTGCAGCGCGAGGCGCGGGTGCCGGTCTTTGCCCATCTGGAAGGGATCTGCCACGTCTATGCCGACAAGGACGCCGATCTGGAAAAGGCGCGGGCCGTGGTCCTGAACGCCAAGACGCGGCGGACCGGGGTTTGCGGTTCGGCCGAATGCCTGCTGATCGACTGGAAGTTCTACACCCAGCATGGCGGCGTCCTGATCGAGGACCTCCTGAAAGCCGGGGTCGAGGTGCGCACCGAGGGCGAGCTTCTGAAGATCCCCGGCACGGTGCAAGCCAGGCCCGACGATTTCGGGCGCGAGTTCCTCGACATGATCATCGCGGCCAAGCTGGTCGATGGCGTGGACGAGGCGATGGCGCATATCCGCAAATACGGATCGAGCCACACCGAAAGCATCCTGACCGAGAATGACGAGACGGCGGCCAAGTTCTTCCAGCGGCTCGATTCCGCGATCCTGATGCGCAACGCCTCCACCCAGTTCGCCGATGGTGGCGAGTTCGGCATGGGCGGCGAGATCGGCATTGCCACCGGCAAGCTGCATGCCCGCGGCCCGGTCGGCGCCGAGCAGCTTTGCAGCTTCAAATACCTCGTCACCGGCAACGGCACGATCCGTCCGTAAGCGGATCGGACCCGGCAGCTTTCAGAAGCTGAGCTTGATCGTGGTCTGGCCCAGTTCCGCCGACAGGCGGTACTGGCGGCGGGTGATCTCTTCCGCCGCCAGTGGGAAATGCACGACGGCGGGGGTGATCTCGGGGTCGGCGGTGGGATCGGCCAGCACCGCCCAAAGCGCGGGTTCCAGCCGCAGCTTGGGCGCCTCGCCATGGATCTGCCAGCGCCCGCCATCGACCGCCACGGTGATCTTGCCGCCATAGGCCATCGCACTTTCAAGGCACATCAGCAGAAGGAAGGCGATCTTCACCTCGCCCCGCAAGAGATCAGGGCCGGAGTTCCATTCGATCGACAGCCGCCCGCCCCGCGTCATGTCCGAGATGATGCTGGCGACCTCGGACCGCCCCAGCCGCTGTTCGCCCTGCGCCGCCCCGAAGGCCACGCGGAAGAACCGGATGCGGGCATTGGCATGGCCGACGCTTTCCGAAATCAGCGCCATTTCCGGCCCGTGCCCCCCGGCCTCCATCATCAACAGCTCCAACCCATTGCCGATGGCGCCAATCGGGCTGATAAGGTCATGGCAGATACGCGACCCGAGCAGTGCGGCAAGGTCTGATTTGTCTGACATGGTCATCCTTTCGCGGAGGCTTCGATGCGGCCCAATATGTCATCTGGACTGGAACCGGGTATGCTTGTGCGTCACCCCTCGGAAGCGGATTGGGGTCTTGGTCAGGTACAGTCTCTCATAAATGGTAAATGCACCGTTAACTTTGAAAACCGGGGCAAGGTGGTGATTGACACCAACCATATCACGCTCATCGCGGATTTCTCCACCGGACCGTCGCCGTGAAGACAATTTGTCGCGAGTTTGTGTCACTTGACCCTCATGTCAAGCTGAGCCACCCTTTTCTGACCTTGATGCGCCGGACCCGATGACCCTTGATGCTGCTGCCCTGACCCTGCGTCTGGCCCGTGATGCCAGAGACCTGCGCGCCGCCCAGAGGCTGCGCTACGAGGTCTTCGTGACCGAACTTGGCGCCTCGGGACCTCTGGTCGATCACGAAAACCGGCTGGAGGCGGATGAGTTCGACCCCTATTTCGACCACCTCTTGCTGATCGACAACCGCCGCGATCCGGCGACCCTGTCGGATGTGGTGGGGGTCTACCGTCTGTTGCCGCCGGAAAGGTTTGCCGCGGCGGGACGCTATTACTCCGAAGGCGAGTTCGACCTGTCGCGGCTGAAATCCAGCGGGCGGCGCCTGTTGGAGCTGGGGCGGTCCTGCGTCCACCGCGACATGCGGGGCGGGGCGGCGATGTTCCTTCTGTGGAACGGGCTGGCCGAATATGTGCTGGAGCGCGGGATCGAGGTGCTGTTCGGCGCGGCCTCGTTCCACGGCACCGATGCGGCGGCCCTGGCGCAGCCCCTGTCGCTGCTGCACCACCTGCACCGCGCGCCCGAGGCCTTGCGCGTCACGCCGCAGCCGGCCCAAGCGCTGGACATGGACCTGCTGCCCGAAGGGGCGCTGGACCGGGCCCGGGCGATGGCGGGGATTCCGGCCTTGATCAAGGCCTATCTGCGGCTGGGCGGCTTCGTCTCGGACGGGGCCTGGATCGACCGGGCCTTCAACACGATCGACGTGTGCCTCGTGATGGATACGGTCCGGATGAGCGGCAAGCACCGCGATTTCTACACGCGGAAATCGGGGCGCGAGGGATGAGCGACTGGCTCTCGGCCCGCCCGGCGCCTCGGCGGATCGGGCCGGGCGGCTGGCTTCGGGTCGTCTGGCGCGGCGGCTTCCTGGCGCTGGTGGCCTATGGCGGGCTGGCGGTTCTGCTGCTCTTGCGGCTGGTGGAGCGGCCGCTTTTCGGCGCGGCGCGGCCCTGGACGCCGCATATCACCCAAGCGGTCTGCCGGGCCGCCTTTCGCATCCTTGGCATCGGCCAAAAGGTGACGGGCCAGCCGATGACGGCGCCGGGGGCGATGGTGGCCAACCATGCCTCCTGGCTGGATATCTTCACCCTGAATGCCGCGGCGCGGATCTATTTCGTCGCCAAGTCAGAGGTCGCCGGCTGGGCCGGGATCGGCTGGCTCGCCCGCGCCACCGGCACCGTCTTCGTCACCCGCAAGGGCGCCGAGGCCAAGCGCCAGCAAGAGGTCTTCGAGGCGCGGCTGGCCGCCGGCCATCAGCTTTTGTTCTTCCCCGAGGGCACCTCGACCGATGGCTTGAGGGTGCTGCCCTTCAAATCCACCCTCTTCGCCGCCTTCTTCACCGCCGAGGTGCCCGAGCCTCTGCAGATCCAGCCGGTGACGGTGACCTATCACGCGCCCGAGGGCGTGGATGCACGGCATTACGGCTGGTACGGCGACATGGATTTCGCGCCGCATCTTCTGATGGTGCTGGCCGATCCGCGCCCGGGACGGGTCGAGGTGCTGTTTCACGCCCCCGTGCCGGTGCATGCCTTCCCCGACCGCAAGAGCCTCGCCGCCTATTGCGAAAGGGTGGTCCGCACCAGCCATGTCGGCGCAGACTCCTCGGGGCCGTGAGGCCTTAGAGGATCGGCTTCAGAAGGGTCTTGAGGGCGGCGAGCGGGTCTTCCGCGCCCCAAATCTCGGGCCCGACGGCGAAAAAGTCGGTGACCGGGGCAAAGCTTTCGACCAGTTCGGCGGTCAGCGCGCCTTCGGCAACGACCGGGACCTCGATCATCTCGGTCCACCATTCGAAAAGGTCGCGCGGCGCCTGCGTGCCAAGGCCAAGCCCCGCCGCGCCGATCGGGCCGAAGGAGACGTAATCCGCCCCCGCCTCGCCCGCCGTCATCCCCTCGTGCCGCGTCGCGCCGCAATATGCGCCGATGATCGCATCCGCGCCAAGGTCCTTGCGCAGGCTGCGCACGGCGCGGGCGCCGTCGGTCAGGTGGATGCCGTCAAGCCCGTGGCGTTCGACGAAGAGGACGTGGTTCTCGATCATGATGGCCACGTCGCGGGCATGGGCGACCAGACGGCAGGCATCGGCGGCGCGGCCGATCTCGTCGGTGTCCTTGGTGGCCAGGGTCAGCCGCAGCGCCGCGATCTCGACCCCGTCCATCACGCGGGCCAGGGCGGTGGGGAACGTGTCGAGGTCCAGGCTCGGCGGGGTGATGAGGGTGATCTGCGGGCGGTCCTGATTGGCCAAAGCGGGCTCCTTCGCGGTGAATGCGCCCGTTTAGCCTAAAGTCGGGCGCTTGTCAGGGGTAGGTTTCGCGGGGGTATGCTTGTCAGGTGCGGCGGGGTGGCGTATCTGCGGCGGGTCGCAAAGAGAGGCCTGCAGATGATACCCCCCGTTTTCGTTTTGGTCCGCCCGCAGATGGGCGAGAATATCGGTGGCGCCGCCCGGGCCATGCTGAACTTCGGGCTGGAGCGGATGCGGGTCGTGGCGCCGCGCGACGGCTGGCCCAACCCGAAGGCGGTGGCCATGGCGAGCGGGGCGGGGCGGGTCTTGGACCATGCGGGCCTGCATGACGATCTGGACGGGGCGCTGGCCGATTGCGACTTTGTCCTCGCCACCACGGCGCGGGGGCGCGAGCTGACCAAGCCCGTCTACACGCCCGAGGCCGCGATGACCCTGGTCCGCGAGATGGCTTCGGCCGGCAAGAAGGTCGCGATCCTGTTCGGGCCGGAGCGGGCCGGCCTTGAGAACGAGGACATCATCCGGGCCAATGCGATCGTGACGGTGCCGGTCAATCCGGAGTTCTTCAGCCTCAACCTCGCCCAATGTGTCCTGCTGCTGGCCTATGAATGGCGGCGCCAGACGGTGGAAGTGCCGGGCATGGTGATGGAAATGGCCGGGGCGGACCTCGCCAATGCCGGGGAAATCGCCGCTCTGGCAGGGCATTTCGAGACCGAGCTGGACGGGGCGGGCTTCTTCTTTCCCGAGCTGAAGGCCCCCAAGATGAAGCAGAGCCTGCGCAACATGTGGTCGCGGCTGGGGCTGACCCGGGCCGAGGTTCAGACCTTTCACGGGATGCTGCGCCAGATCGCCTACCGGCTGAAAAAGCAGGGGGAGTGAAGGGGATTGCACGCGTGCAATGTCGGGTAAGACATTGGTTTTGCTGCGTTGTGGGAAATTTCTTCATGTGTTGTTAACCGGGGCTGGCGGCAGGAGCGGGGGCTCACCCCCGCACCCCGAGGATATTTATGGACCAATGAAAGGGGGGGCGGATTGAAAAACAGGGAAAATCAGGCTAGAACATAATAGCAACTTTTGGGAGGGGCGCCATGTCTGATCTGAAGATTGACTATGTGGAATTTGCCAGCGGCGATCTGGCGGCGAGCAAGGGGTTCTTTGCCCAGGCCTTTGGCTGGAGCTTTCTTGATTACGGGCCGGGGTATCAGGCCTTTGCCGATGCGGGGATCGACGGGGGAATAGATGGCTCGGGGTCCGCACCGGCGGGGACGGCGCTGGTGATCCTCAAGACCGGCGATCTGGAGGCGGCCCTGGCGCGGGTCGAGGCGGCGGGCGGCGTGGTGACCAGGGCGATCTTCAGCTTTCCGGGCGGGCGGCGGTTCCAGTTCCGCGCGCCGGGCGGGATGGAGATGGGCGTCTGGTCGGAGCTTTGAGGCGGCTTTCGCGCGACAGGGCGGCGGGCAGGCCCTATGCTGACGGGACAGCGGATGCGAGGGGGCAGATATGACGATCACCCAGGACGGCGAGCTTGACGGGTTGAAGGTGGTTGGCCGGATCGTCGCCAATACGATGCAGGCGATGGCGAAAGCGATGGAGCCGGGCATGACGACCCGCGAGCTTGACGCGATTGGCCGGGCCTTGCTGGAGCGGGAGGGGGCGGTTTCGGCGCCCGAGGCGACTTATGCCTTTCCGGGAGCGACCTGTATCAGCGTCAATGAAGAGATTGCGCATGGGATTCCGGGGGATCGCGTGATCCGCGCCGGGGATCTGGTGAATATAGACGTCTCGGCCAGCAAGGACGGTTTCTTTGCCGACACCGGGGCGACGTTCCGGCTGGGCGCGGTGCGGCCCGCGTTGGAGCGGCTCTGCCGCGATGGGCGCAAGGCGATGCAGATCGGCGTGGCAGAGGTGGGCGCGGGCCGGCCCCTGGCCGGGATCGGCAATGCCATCGGCCGCTTTGCGCGGGCCGGGGGCTATACGCTGATCCGCAACCTTGCGAGCCATGGGGTGGGGCGCGCCCTGCATGAGGAACCGGGCGAGGTGCCGACCTGGCCCACGCGCGGCGACAAGCGGCGCATCCACCGCGGGCTGGTGCTGACGGTGGAGCCTTTCCTGTCGCTCGGCGGGCTTTGGGCCAATGAGGGGCGCGACGGCTGGACGCTTTATGCCGAACCCGCGGCCCCGGTGGTGCAGTATGAACATACGGTGGTGGCGACCGAGAAGGGCGCGATCGTGGTGACGTTGCCGGGGTGACTGGCGCGCCGCTGAAACGGGGAAGTGATGACACCGCAGGACCTTTCGCAGTTCTATCAAGGCTATATCGATTGCCTGAATGCCCGCGACTGGGGCCGCCTCGGCGGCTTTGTCCATGACGCGGTGGTGCATAATGACCGGCCGCTTGGCCTTGCCGGCTATCGGGCCATGCTGGAGGGGGACGTGCATGCGATCCCCGATTTGCGCTTTGCCATCGGGTTGAGCGTGTCAGAGCCGCCGATCCTCGCCGCGCGCCTGCTGTTCGATTGCCGACCCACCGGGGTGCTGTTCGATCTGCCGGTTCATGGCAAGCGGGTGACATTTGCGGAACACGTCATCTACAAGCTGGAGGCGGGCAAGATCCGCTGGGTCTGGTCGCTGATCGACCGGGCCGCGATTGCCGCGCAGATCTGACCGGGGGCGGCGCTGCGGCCAGGGTCAAAGCCCCGCGGAGAGCATGTCGCGGATGACCACGGCTTTCACGAAATGGTCGAGCCTGTGGGTCCTGATCCACCATTCCGCCGCTTCCATCAGAAGCTCTGGATCGTCGTTCTTGTTGGCGAAGAAGGCATAGAAGGACAGGCCGACCCCCGCGCCCTTGCGTTCGATCTTGTCGGTGCAGATCGCGATGGCTTTCTGCCGCAGGCTGGGCCGCATCGGTCTTCTCCCCTTTTCGGACGGACTAGCACGGGGAGGTGGCTTTGGGAACGCGGGAGGGGGGTGCGCGGGTGAAGGGCGCGCTTGTGCTGATCTTGCCGGGGCGAGGGGTCAGACGCGATGCAGCACGAAGCCGTCCGGGTGGATTTCCCAGCGACCTTCGTCGGAGAGCTCCTCCGGGATCGGTGTCGCGGGCGCGAGGCCGGACACATGGAGCCTTTGCCATTCCGGGAAATGTTCGATCATCCCCCAGATCATGAAGCAGAAGGCCTCTTCGGTGGAGCCGTAACGCGCCGCATGGAACAGGGCGCTGTCGCGGTCGAGCGATGCCCCGGCCGCCTCGAACCAGATGCGGTTGGCCGGGCTGTCCACGATCCAGACCGCTTCGCCGGTCGGGCCGGAGAAGGCGCTGTCGAAGATGGCGTGGAGATCCGTGGTCAAAGGCTGCACCGGGTCATCATGGGATCACACCTTCACGCGAAAAACCGGTGCAGGTCGAAATTCGCTTTCGCCCTTAGCAGCGGATCGCCCGTCGCGGTCGCGGGCATTCACCTCGGCCCCGGCGCTGATCGCTGCGGCAAGCTCTGGCAGGCTGCGGCGCATGACCGCCCCGTGAAGGGCGTCGATATCGCTCCGGTCGGGCATCGGCCGATCTTCCTTTTCGTCCCTACCCTTGAGACAGGGACCGGCAGGCCCTTGTCAACCCGGCACCGCAGCCTCAGCCCGGCTTGCGGCAAAGAACCTGGATCGGGTGGGTGCGGCCCTCCGCGATGTTGCGCGCGGCGTTCACCGTCTTGGCGGGCGCCGTCGGGCCGAGGAGGATGTGCAGGCCGAAGGCGGGCGCCTTGCCGCTTTGCGCCAGGGCTATGGCGCGTTGATAACCGGCGAGGTAATTGGCCCCGGTGTCGGTCACGGCGATATCGGTGAAGCCCGCCGCCTGCAGAAAGGCGACCGTCTGCGCCGGGGTCACGAGATAGGCGCCGCTGCCGTCATCCGACCAGGGCAGGGGGTAGAGGGGCGCTTCGCCCGTGCCAAGCCCATGCTCGGTCAGGGCAAACCAGGCGCCGGGTTTCAGGACGCGGAAGGCCTCGGCGAAGAAGCGGGGCCGGTCGGCGACGTTCATCGTGACATGCTGGCTGTAGCCGCCGTCGAAGCTTTGGTCCGGATAGGGCAGCTGCTGGCCGTCGCCCAGAACGATGGTGACCCGGTCCTGCAGGCCGACCAGGGCAGAGAGCTTGTTGGCGGCCTCGACGAAGGGGGCGGTGATGTCCAGCCCGGAGACGGAACAGTCGAACCTTTGGGCCAGATAGCGGGCGGGGCCGCCGATGCCGCAGCCGATATCGACGAGGTGGTCGCCGGCCCGCACCGGCAGCGCATCTGCAAGGTCGATGGTCGCGGCCAGCCCGCGGGCGTGGAAGTGATCGACGGGGGCAAGCTGTTCGACCGTGACGCTGTCGGGCGAGAGGCCCGCCGCCTGCATCGCGGTCAGGATGCGACCATAAACATCGCCGGTGCCCCAGTGATCGGAAATACTCGGCTGCCCCGCCATCCCCGTCCCTCCGCGCTTTTGTGATGCGGCAGAGTTTGCCGCAACGGTGGTCAAAGATCAACGGCGGCGCGGTCTGGCCGGGGGGGGCAGCGGCGGGACGAACCCCGGCGCACGCACCGCGGTCAGGTGCTGTCGGAGGGGCCTTTCCTGCTGCTGGGCGGAGTTTGGGCAAATGAGGGGCGCGATGGCTGGACGCTTTACGCCGAACCCTCGGCCCCGGTGGTGCAGTATGAGCAAAAGGTGGTGGCGACCGAGAAGGGCGCGATCGTGGTGACGCTGCCGGGGTGAGGGTGTGGTGGAGGCAATGTGGACTTAGCGGTCATTCGCTGCGTTGTTCAGCTTAAACTCGCAGCACCAGCGGGGACGGCGTAGATGGCGGAAAACAGCGGGTCGGCAGTGCAGTGCCGCAACTCCGTCTCTACGCCCGTGGTGGAAAGTGCGTGTTAAGGATGACTTTGGGAAGCGAGTTGGGGGAGCGAACTATGCTGTCGCCGTGTAGAGTTGAAGGAAACGCGAACCGGCTTGAGGGGGGTGGATAGTTGAGTTCACCTACCTTATGTTCGTTAGCTAAGAAATAACACACTAAGAAATTTTAGGGGATGTCCGTGAGCCAAAAGGCAAGCATGGTCTGTGCTGTCAACATCGACTACGTATTTGAAGTTGGAGCGCTTGGATTATTTGTTGTCTTCGTAATTTCAATCATTGACCCGACCTCGCGCGAAACAATTATTAAAAGGATATCTATGCAGGACCCGTTTGAAATTTACAAGAATCCCCACAACGTTCGTTACTGGATTGCTATTGCTTTTTCGATAGCGCTCCCTGCAGTTTTTCTTTTCCTTCAGGATGGCTGCAATAAGCACTGACTGAACAGCCGTTCTCCGGTTCTATTCTCATAGTAGTTTTGACTGGCTCGTTAGCCCGAGCGTCTCCTACGGATATTTCACAAATGGACAGAAAGTTTACGAGGTAGCATCGTTGGCAGGAGGTGGTGGGCACGGCCTATTGCCACTGCGCGTTTATATTGTCCCCGATACCACTTGTTCTACGGTATAATTGCTGAAGCGCCCGACACAGGAAGTAACGAGCACGAATGGCAGGAGAGGGCCGGGTGCGGGGTACACCTGCATGTAGATCGAGCGCGTCATGTTCTGGGCGACCGACCGCTCAGGGCTCAAAGCAGACGCCCGCCGTCCTCACAACCCGGTCACACCACCCGCGCGCCCTTGAAGGCCACCCCTTGGCGGACTAGGGTCCGGGCAGCAATCGAGGGGCTTGGGATGGCGGGCAAGCGCACAATTTTTGAAGAGGTTGGGGCCAAGGGTGCCTCCGGGGCTCCGGTGAAGGCTCCCGCGGGGGGCATGATTGCCACGGCGCCCAAGGGGGCGCGGGGGGCGGTCAGGGTCTGGCTCATGGTGATCTTCGCGCTGGTGGCGGTGATGATCGCGGTGGGGGGGCTGACCCGGCTGACCGAGAGCGGGCTTTCGATCACCGAGTGGAACCCGGTCATGGGGGCCCTGCCGCCGATGAGTGATGCCGATTGGGCCGCCGAGTTCGCCAAGTATCAGGCGAGCCCGCAGGGGCAGATCCTCAACGCCTCGATGGACATGGCGGCCTTCAAGCAGATCTTCTGGTGGGAATGGGGGCATCGCGAGCTGGGGCGGGTGATTGGCCTTGTCTGGGCGATTGGCTTTGGCTTTTTCGCGCTGACGCGGCGGGTGCCGCCGGGTTGGGCGCCGCGGCTGTGGGGCTTGGGCATCCTGATCGGGATACAGGGGGCGATTGGCTGGTGGATGGTGGCCTCGGGCCTCACCGGGGCGATGACCTCGGTCGCAAGCTACCGGCTGGCGGTGCATCTGGGCGGGGCTTTCGTGATCTTCGGCTTCATCGCCTGGTGGGTGTTCCTGCTGGGTCGCTCCGAGACCGACCTTCTGACGGCGCGGCGGAGCGGGGAGCGGAAGTTGTATGGGCTTTCGACCGGGGTGATGCATTTTCTGTTCCTCCAGATCATCCTTGGCGCCCTGGTGGCGGGGATCGATGCGGGGCGGAATTATCCGACCTGGCCGGACATGAACGGGTCCTTCTTTCCGGCGGATGCCTTCGATGTGCCCGGGGTGCCTTTGTGGGCCAATCCGGGGCTGGTGCAGTTCGTCCACCGCATCTCGGGCTATCTTCTGTTTGCCTTCGGGGTGGTGGCGTGGCTGCGGGGGCGCAAGTCGGCCTACAAGGCGACGCGGACCGCCTTCAACCTGATGATGGCGATGCTTCTGGCG
Organism: Rhodobacter sp. P1_C2; assembly: GCF_056406375.1. NCBI lineage: Bacteria > Pseudomonadati > Pseudomonadota > Alphaproteobacteria > Rhodobacterales > Rhodobacter > Rhodobacter sp. P1_C2. Next base: position 7,093 of record NZ_JBFUAG010000010.1, on the reverse strand, counting down.
CAGGTGGCGCTCGGCATCTTCACCGCGCTGTCGGCGGCGCAGTTGCATATGGCGATCACCCATCAGGTCGGTGCGGTGGTCCTGTGGGTTCTGGTGATCCGGGCGCGGCATATGGCGGCGTATCCGGTGCAAGGCTCGATCCGGAAGGGAACGGCATGACGAACAACCACGCTTACGAGCAGTTGATGGCGTTTCAGCGCCAGACCGAGGCTTTGGGTCTGGTGGCCGAACGGCTCGGCTGGGATCAGGAAACCATGATGCCGCGGGGTGCCGCCGAACAGCGCGGCGAGGAGATGGCGGCGATGGAGGGTGTGATGCATGCCCGCCGCACCGACCCGCGCATCGCCGACTGGCTGGAGGTGGCGGACCCGCAGGATGCCGAGGGGCAGGCGCAGCTGCGGCTGATCCGGCGCAGCTTCGTGCGGGCGACCAAGGTGCCCTCTGATCTGGCGCAGAAGCTGGCGCAGGTGACCTCGGTGGCACAGGGCGTCTGGGCCGAGGCGCGGGCCAATGACCGGGTGGAGGATTTCCTGCCGACGCTGCGCGAGGTGATCGACCTGCGCCGGCAGGAGGCGGCCTGTCTGGCGCAGGGTGGCGATCTTTACGACGCGCTCTTGGACGATTACGAGCCGGGCGCCACGGCGGAAAGCATCGGTGCGATGTTCGGGCGGATGCGGCCCAGGCTGGTGGCGCTGCGCGAGGCGGTGCTGGCGCGGCCCGCGCCGTCCCCCCTCAGCGGCCATTACGGCGAGGCGGCGCAGCTGCGGCTGGCGCGCGACCTCGCCTCGACCTATGGCTATGACTGGAGCCGGGGGCGGATCGATCTGGCGGTGCATCCCTTCAGTTCAGGTTCGGCCAGCGACAGCCGGATCACCACGCGGGTGGTCGAAAGCGATCCCTTCAACTGCATCTATTCGACCATCCACGAGGTCGGCCATTCAAGCTATGAGCTGAACATCGACCCCGATTACAAGCTGACGCCCCTGGGGCGCGGTGTCTCGATGGGGGTGCATGAAAGCCAGAGCCGGATCTACGAGAACCAGATCGGCCGCGGCCGCGGCTTCACCGAATACCTTTACGGCGAGATGAAGGAGCGGTTCGGCGCGCTGGGCGTCAAGGATGCCGATTCCTTCTATCGGGCGGTCAACCGGGTGCAGCCGGGCTTCATCCGGACCGAGGCCGACGAGGTGCATTACAACCTGCACATCATGATGCGCTTTGATCTGGAACGCGCGCTGGTGCGCGGCGATCTGGCGGTGGGCGATCTGGAAGGCGCCTGGAACGACCGGTTCCTCAAGGACTTTGGCGTCAAGGTCGACCGTCCGGCGCATGGCATGTTGCAGGATGTGCATTGGTCGGTCGGGCTCTTCGGCTATTTCCCGACCTATACCCTGGGCAATGTCTATGCCGGCTGCCTCTGGCAGGCCTTGCAGGCGGCGGTGCCGGGGTTGCAGGGGCAATTGGCCCGGGGCGACACCTCGCAGGCGGTGGCCTGGCTGCGCGAGAACCTGCAGCGCCACGGCGGCTTGCGCAGCCCGCGCGAGACCATCGCCACGGCCTGCGGCTTTGCGCCCTCGGAAGAGCCGCTGCTCGCCTATCTCGAAGCCAAGTTCGGGGCGCTGTACGGGTTGTGACACGACAGGAAAGCCTGGCGGTCTGGCTTCTGGCGCTGGGCCTGCTGTTGATCTACGCCGGGGTCTACTATGCCTTTCCGGCGGTTCTGCCCGAGTTGCAGGCCGAAACCGGGTGGAGCAAGGCCGACCTCGCGCTGGGGCCGACGCTGTCTTACCTCGTGATGGCCGCCATGACGCCGGTCACCGGGCGGGTGATCGACCGGGGCCATGGCGGGGCGATGCTGGTGATCTTTCCGGTGATGGCGGCGCTGGGCGTGGCGGCCCTGGCCTTCGTGCAGACGCGGGCCCTGTGGTGGGCGGTCTGGGCCATGCTGGGCGTGGCGCAGGCGGGGTGTCTGTACGAAAGCACCTTTGCGCTGCTGACCCGGCGGATGGCGCATCACACCCGCATCGCCATCACCCGGATCACCCTGGTGGCCGGACTGTCGGGCACGATGACCTTTCCCCTCGGCCATTGGCTGGCCGAGCGGTTCGGCGGCCAGAATGCCTATCTTGGCTTTGCGGCGCTGACCCTGTTTGGGACCGTGCCGCTCAACCTTCTGGCGATGCGCCTGTTGCGCGGGCCCGAGGTGGCGCGGGCGGTGGAGGACCGCACGGGTGCCCTTGCGGCGGCGCTGCGGCGGCCCGCCTTCTGGGGCATCGCGGCGGTCTTTGCCCTGGTCGGGCTGAACCACGGCATCCTGATCACCTATATCCTGCCCCTGCTGGAGGAGCGCGGGATCAGCCGGCAGGCGGCGACGGTGGCGGCGGCCTGCATCGGGCCGGCGCAGCTGGCGGGGCGGATGATCTTGGTGGTGGGCGGCACGCGGATCAGCAACGGGCTGGTGACCAAGCTGGGCCTCGGCATGGTGGTGCTGGCGGCGGCGCTGCTGGCGTTGGCGGGGCTTGCGCCCGAACTGGTCTTTGCGGTGGTGGCCGTGCAGGGCGCGGGCGTGGGGCTGATGTCGATCATGCGGCCGATGCTGATTGCCGAGGTTCTGGGGCGGCGCGGTTTCGGTGCCATCTCGGGCGCGGTGGCGGTGTCACCGATCCTCGCCTCGGCCGGGGCGCCGGTGCTGGGCGCCTACCTTCTGGACCGGGCCGGGGCCGGGGCGATCTACCTGAGCCTGATCCTCTTTGCGGTGCTGGGCCTTGGCCTTGCCCTGATCCTGCTGCGCAGAAGGCCGGTGCTCTCGGCTTAGCTCCAGTGTGGCGGGCGCTTGTCGAGAAAGGCGTCGATGCCCTCGGCGGTGTCGGCATCCAGCAGGTTGGCCACCATCGCCGCCCCGGCCGAGGCATAGGCCTGATCGAGCGGCAGGCCGGATTGCGCGGCAAAGGCCGCCTTGCCAAGCGCCAGGGCCGAGGGGAGTTTCTGCGCCAGCTTGCGCGCCAGATCCATCGCCGTGGCCTCAAGCGCCTCGGGCGCCGCAACGCGGGTGACGAGGCCGAGCGCCTGGGCGCGCGGCGCATCGAGAAAATCGCCGGTGGCGGCCAGTTCGAAGGCGGCGGCGGGGGCGATCTTGCGCGACAGGGCGACGATCGGGGTGGAACAGAAGAGGCCGATGTTGACGCCGTTCACGCCAAAGCGGGCGGTGTCGGCGGCCACGACCATGTCGCAGCTGGCGACCAGCTGGCAGCCGGCGGCGGTGGCGATGCCCTGGACCGCGGCGATCACCGGTTTGTGCATGGTGGCGATCTTCTGCATCACCCGGCCACAGGCGTCGAAAAGGGCGGCAAAGGCCGCGGCCCCGCCATCGGGCGCGGCACGAGCCCCCTGGATCTCGCGCAGGTCATGGCCGGCGCAGAAGGCCTTGCCCTCGGCCCGGATCAGCAGAACCCTGAGGGCGGGATCGGCGGCGATGGCATCCAGCTCCGCCTCGAGGGCTGCGAGCATCGCATTGGACAGGGGGTTGAGCCTGGCCGGCTGGTTCAGCACCAGCACGGCCACCGGGCCCTCATCGGCGCGCAAGAGGATCTGGGTCATCCGTGCCTCCGGCGCTTGTGGCTCTCAGAGCTTGTTCATCGCGAACTTGCCCTCGATCGAGGCGCCGCTTTCGATCATCAGCGTGGTATACAGCACATCGGCCTGCACTTCGGCCGAGGCGCGCAGGGCAAAGCCGTGGGTTGCGACCGAACCGTCGAGCTTGCCGCGCACTTCGACATTCTCGGCCGAGACGGTGCCGGAGACACGCCCCTCGGCGCCGATGATCAGGCCCTTGGAGGTGACATTGCCCTCGACCTCGCCCAGGACTTCGATCGTGCCGGTCGAGGAGATTTCGCCGGTGATCCGCAGATCGGCGGCGAGAACGGAGCGGTTGGAATTGCCGGCGCCGCGCTGCGGCGCAGCGGGAGCGGGCGGCGGGGTGGGGTCGGCGGATTTGCTGAACATGTGGTCTGTCCCTGGGTGGTTGGAGGGATAAGGACCGATAGGGCGGGCGCGGTCAAGTGGTGGATGGGTTCGGGGGCTGTTTCGCGCCAGAAGGTGTCGCCCATTGGCCAGCAGGCGGGGGGCGGGGCTGCTTGACTGCGGGGGATGGAGAGCGACAGGAGACATGATCATGGCGGGCGACCCCTTCTTTCAACCGGTGTCGGGCTTTGACCTGCCGCGATTCGCCGGCGTGCCAAGCTTCATGCGGCTGCCGGTGGTCGATTTCGACCACCCGCGCTTTGCCGAGGTGCAGATCGCCCTGGTCGGCGCGCCCTGGGATGGCGGCACGACCAACCGCCCCGGCCCGCGCCACGGGCCGCGCCAGCTGCGCGATCTGTCCACCATGATCCGGGCGCAGAACGGCTCGACCTGGGTGGCGCCCTTCGCCCTGGCCAATTGCGCCGATGTGGGGGACGTGGCGCCGAACCCGGCGGACCTGATGGACAGCCTGGCGCGGATGGAGGCCTTCTACACGCGGCTGCGCAAGGCGGGGGTTCTGCCGCTGACCGGCGGCGGCGACCATCTTTGCACGCTGCCGATCCTGCGCGCCCTGGGCAAGGGCCGGCCGGAAGGGCAGAAGCTGGGCCTGATCCAGTTCGACAGCCATACCGACCTCAACGACGTCTATTTCGGCACCGGCAAATACACCCATGGCACGCCGTTCCGCCGCGCGATGGAAGAGGGGCTGATCGACCCCAAACGCTATGTCCTGGTGGGCATCCGCGGCACGGCCTATGGCCGCGAGGACTGGGATTATGCCGCCGAACAGGGCATCCGCATCATCGGCATCGACGAATTCCACCGCCGCGGGGTCGAGGATGTGATGGCCGAGGTGCGCGAGATCGTGGGCATGGGCGAGACCTATGTCACCTATGACATCGACTTCGTCGATCCGACCTTCGCGCCGGGCACCGGCACGCCCGAGGTGGGCGGCCCGAACTCCTGGCAGGCGCTGCAGGTGGCACGGGCCTTGCGCGGGCTGAATATCGTGGGGGCCGATCTGGTCGAGGTCTCGCCCCCCTTCGACCAGGCGGGGGGCACGGCCTGGCTGGGGATCAGCCTGATGTTCGAGATGCTCTGCGTGATGGCGGAGCGGCTGGCGAAGTAGGCCTGCGGCCGGCGGAGGCCGGGGGGCTCTGCCCCCCTGGACCCCCCCGGGATATTTGAAGACCAATGAAAAGGAGAGCCGCTGTGCAGGCAGAGATGATCATCACCGGCGCGCAAGTGCTGACCATGGATGAAGCGAAGCCCCGGGCCGAGGCGGTGGCGCTGGCGGGGGGCAAGATCCTTGCGGTGGGGAGTGCGGCAGAGGTCATGGCCTTGCGCGGCCCCGAGACGCGGGTGATCGAGGCGGGCGGGCGCAGTCTGCTGCCGGGGTTCTTCGAAAGCCATATGCATCTGTTCGGCGGGGCCGAGCTCAATCACCTGCAATTGACCGGGGTGCATGGGATGGAGGCGCTGAAGGCGGCCTTCCACGCCTATGCCAAGGGGCGCGATGGGTTCCTCATGGCGGAGGGGGCGGATTATGCGCTGCTGCCGGGCGGGGTGACGCGGCAGGCGTTGGACGAGATCTTTGCCGACCGGCCGATTGCGATCCGCGCGATGGACCATCACACCGTCTGGGCCAACACGATCGCCTTGCAGCAAGCGGGTCTGCTGCATGGGGCGGAGATGCCGCATGGCCATGAGGTGGTGATGGGCGCGGATGGGCTGGCTTCGGGTGAGCTTCTGGAGTTCGAGGCCTTCGATGCGATCCTGGCGCTGGCCGGGGTCTCCCGCATGTACCTTGCCATCGCGCGGGGGGCGGAGCCTGCCACCTGGCCCAGCGATGCCGAGCGGGCCATCGACAAGGACCATATCGCACGCGGCATGGCGCATTGCGCGGCGCAAGGGATCACCAGCCTCGTCACGATGGACGGCAGCCTTTACACGCTGCAACTTCTGGCCGAGATGCGCGCGGAGGGCCGTCTGACCCAGCGCGTCAAGGTGCCCTTCCACATGAAGCCGGAAATGGACCTCGCGGAACTGGAGCGCGCCAGTGCGATGACGGCGGGCTATGCGGATGAATGGCTGTCGTCGGGCTTCGTCAAGATGTTCATGGATGGCGTGGTGGACAGCCGCACGGCCTTCATGCTCGAGGATTATCCCGGCGTACCGGGGCACCGCAGCTTTCCGCTGTTTGCCCCCGACCGCTTCAACGAGGTCTGCGTCGAGATCGACCGCCGCGGGTTGCAGATCGCCGTCCATGCCATCGGCGACGGCGCGGTGCGCCAGACAATCGACGGTTACGAAGCGGCCGCCCGCGCCAATGGCAAGCACGACCGCCGCCACCGCATCGAACATATCGAGCTGATCAACCGCAGCGACGTGCCGCGCCTTGCCGCGCTGGAGATCACCGCCAGCCTGCAACCGCCGCATCCGCCGGGGGCGATGGATTTCCCGATCGGCGCGATGGAGACCGTCTTCGCACCGGAGCGCTGGAAGGACGCCTACCTCTGCCGCGATCTGGCCGAGGCCGGGGCAAGGGTGGCTTTCGCCTCGGACTGGCCGGTGGCGGATGTCTCGGTCCTGCGCGGGCTGCAGGCCAACGCGACCCGGCCTGCCTATGCGGGGGGCACGGCGCAGGGCCTGGACCGGATGGCGGCCTTGCACGCCTATACCGCAGGCGGGGCCTTTGCTGCGCATATGGAAACAGTGACGGGGAGGCTGCGCCCCGGCATGGCCGCCGATCTTGTGCTGATCGACGGCGATATCGAGCAGGTGGCGGATGCGGCGATCGGCAGTCTGGGAATCGCTTTGACGGTCTGCGGCGGTCGAATCACGCATGAAGTTGCTGGATTCGTTTGAGTTATCCCCAGATTTTGGGTTGCGTGGGGTGTTGTGGGGTTTGGGGTGGATTCGCCGGGTGAGTCGGTTGGCGGCGAAGCGCTCAAAAAGTTCAAGTTTTGTTGGGGCTGACAAGAAATCGTCATGAAGGGTGTTTTTTTCGCTTGCGGGTTTTGTGGTGTTTCCCTAAATACCGCCTCACCGAGACGCAGACGACGCCAGACGG